>JBCCIA010000100.1:0-15653 GCA_039028475.1 Spirochaetota bacterium
ATTCTGTTCACACCTATTTTTACCTCAGAGGAACCTAAACCTCTACCAATCCCCAAATACGATGGTAGGAAAATGGATTTACAAACCTTTTTGAACTTCGAGTTTGAAGAGGTAAACTATAAATATGAATGGAATGATGGTGTCTTAGAGGTGGAGGAGAAAGTGAAAGATTCGGAACGGTATATCATTGACAATATCTGTAGAAAATTTGCCAAAACCGAGTATTACGAAGGGGGAGGCAGTATTCTACCAGAGGCGGATGTTCCTCTGCCCAAATTGCAAAAATATAGAAGACCCGATGCAACGTACTTCACCAAAGAGCAAATCCGCGATGCAAAATCTCTAAACACACCACCGCAATTTGTCATCGAATTGATATCTCCTTCTAACTCCAGTATTGAAGTAGAACAAAAGAAAAAGGAATACTTCCAAGCTGGGGTTCAAGTTGTTTGGCATATCTACCCACCGTTACAAGAAGTTAAGATCTACTATTCAGACAAACAGGTACGAATTTGCAATGAAAAAGATACCTGTGATGTCGGAGAAATATTGCCTGAATTTAGTGTAACGATCCCAGAGATCTTTTCCAAGTGACTGCAGCAAAACTCTTTTTGGAAACTTATTGTACGACCTCCTAAAAAAAACTGAAAAGTGACAAATTTTCTCATAGAATTTCTTAGACAATGTCTCTATGTAGGCATATACCTATGTCTGGAGAAAACCAATGAAAAAATTCTTACTCTTTGCCGCGCTTGCGGTATTCCTAAGCAACTGCCTCTACCACGATGTAAAAGCTCCAGGGCCGCTCAATAAAGGCACTGTCTACAACCTAACATCGGAAGACTTTCGCATCGTCAAACCTGTCACAGCGCAGGGAGAAACAACCAGCATATTTTTCTACATGATCGTATACGGTGGCGATGGATGGGATGTGATCCAAAAAGAGACCGAAAAAGCCGGTGGCGACGATTTTATGAATTTCCAAATGGATTTAAAGTCCTTTGGTATACTGGGATTGTATGAAAAGACAACATGGAAAGCGCGCGCTACCGTTATCAAATACCGCGACAAGGTCAAAAACTAGGAGCTTCTTTTGCAAAAACAACTTCCCATACAAAAAATAACCCAAATGCTAATTGTTCTAACTGCTAGTATACTACTAGGACTCGGTGGAACTCTCTTCGCGCAAACAGATGAGTTGCCCTGGCAGTTAGATGCGCAACTACAACCAACAGCAGACAGTAAGTCGTTTTTGTGGGAAGTTCGTTCTCCTACAACACATGTTTATCTTTTGGGATCGGTACACCTTGCCAACAAAACTCTCTACCCGCTCAAACCAACGATTATGCAGGCGTACAATAGTTCAGAAACATTGGTAGTAGAAGCCGACACCAAAAGCATTGATAAGTCGCAGGTAAACAAACTCACCCAAAAATACGGCATGTACCAGAAAGGTACGGATTTGCAAAAAGAGATACCCAAAGAGCTCTACCAACAATTGGATGCCAAATTGCTCAAGATAAACATGCAGGCCGAATACTTCAAAACGATGAAGCCCTGGCTTGTGGGCTTGACGTACACAATGCTGTCGTTCAGCCTGCAAAGGCTGCATGATAGCGAACGGGAAAGATTTAGCCAAAGCTACGGCATCGACGAATACTTTCTCCGCCAGGCAAGAGGCAAAAAGCCTATCGAAGAGTTGGAGTCCGCTGAGTTCCAGATCAAACTACTGGGAAGCATGCCCAAGAACGAACAGATACTCTTTTTAGAATACTCACTCGACGGCAAATCACAACTGGATATGACAAAGCTCATGACGATTTGGAAAGAGGGGGACATCCCCAGCCTAGAGAAAATGCTTTTTCGCGCTTTGCAGGCGAATAAGAAATATGAGTTTATCTACGAGAAATTGTTCTGGAAGCGCAACCGCAGCATGTCCGAAAAAATAGAAGGCTACCTCACAGGCAAAAAGGTCTATTTCATAGTGGTCGGAGCAGGACACCTTGTCGGCAAAGACAGCATCATCGATATTCTACAAAAAAAGAAATACAAAATCAAACGTTTGTGATTTTACTGGCGTCTCGTCATCTCGCTACAAAATGTATTGCAGTCACAATACATTTCACTCGATACCCGGCATCGCTGTAAACTTAAGGGATTTAGGAGGTGCCGGTATACTCCACCAAGACAAACGTAATGTCATCCGCAAAGGCACCGGCCTGGAAGGCTTCTAACTCTGCCAAAAGAGAGTTCTGCAAGTCAGAAAGGCTTTTTTCGCGGTTGGCTTGCAAGAAGGGGATGAGCGAGGTCTCGCCAAACATTTCTTTCTCTGCGTTTTGGGCTTCAAATAGGCCATCGGTGTAAAAGAGAAACCTGTCCCCGGGCAATAACTCTCTTTCGTAGATGCGTAGCCGTACCGGGTTCAACCAGCCCATGATTTGGCCCTTGCCTTCGAGGAAAGTGACTTCCTGGTTGTTTTTAGGAATGTACAACGGGTGGGGGTGCCCAGCGATAGAATACTGCAATTTTTTTGCTTTCAAGTCAAAACTTACACAGAAGGCAGAGACATAGGCGTGTTCTAGGATCTCTATCAGTTGGCGGTTCAATCCTTGTAGGATGTCAAAGGGATCATCTGTCTTTTTGCTGTGTTCGACAAAGGAAACTTTTAGAGTCGAGGCGATGAGCGCTGCGGCGATACCATGCCCCACCACATCACATACAACTAGTACAACTTTATCCTTGGAAGTGTAATGCCAATCGTAATAGTCTCCGCCGATCTTTTGCATGGGAATATATTTGGCTAAAATACCAATGTCCTGTGTATAGGTTTTTTTTCGCGAATGGATTCTATTTTGGATGACAGAAGCTAGGTGGAGTTCTTTCTCTAGAATTTTATTTTTCCCTTCTAGTTCTTGTGTACGTTCTGATACTATCTTTTCTAGGTTGTTATTCAACGATTCTAATTGTAGGTAAGTCCGACGGTTTTGTATCGAGAGACTGACAGAGCCTAAAAAATTAAAGATCAGAAAGCCATAGCGAGATATGTACATGTTCTTACCAGAAATATTGTCAATGTAAATATCGATGATCCCCAACACACAGATGGCAAGAATTCCTAGAGTTAAAAGTTTGGTTTCTACACTTGTTTGCGCATTGATATGGCGGTAGAAGGCATAGAAAAATGCAAGTACCGAAAGAAGACAGCTCAACTCCCAGATATAGATCAGGTAGATCCGTTGTTCATACAAATACGGGATGAGATGCAGGAAACAAATAACAACCTGGATGCTCAACACAAGAACAACAGGGATATGCAGAGTTTCTTGTAGAATTGCATAGATGAAGAGGAGGATGAAAACGGGGACAAGGGTTTGGGCGACAAAAAACATAGAAATCAGAAACGTCACCTCAGTATGCTCTAGCTCATGGAAGTAATCTACAATCGGTAGTTGCCAAAGAATAAAGGAAATAGAGGCCAGAGCCAGGTAAATGCTCGCTTTTGTCTCGCGGCGGATGATAAAGCTGATGATTTGGTGTAAGAAAATTCCGAGAAACAGCGTTAGTATAAATAGGCAATGTACATCTTGCCAGAGAATTTTTTGGAAAAGTGTTTCGTAGTTGCCGATTTGTGGGATTTCGCGAAATACACCGCATTCAAAACCCCTTTCGTGGCAAGCGATCCGGATAGAGATATGGTTGTTCGTTCCTGGTTTTAGCAGTTTGCCTGGAATTTTATAGAGACGGGAACGGAACCAGTTGGGTGAGTAGGGGCTTATCCTACCGGTTTTGCCAATCAGAGTGCCATTGAAGTAGACCTCGTCTGCCGATTGGATTTTCCCTATAAATAAACCAAGGGATTCGTAATGCGTGTCTATGGGAATGGCCAAGTCGATGATATATGTACCCTGGATGGGAAATGGAAAACCTTGTTTGCTCAGAGGTTTTCCTACTAGGATGGGACGCTTCTTTTCCTGTGAGTCGCTTTGGAACGTCCAGTTTTCAAGCAGTAGCTCTTTCGCCTGTAAGCCAGTCCAGCTAAAAACAAGCAGGATCGTTAACCAATGCAAGAGGGAAAGGAAATAGGATAGTACACGCTTCATTAGAAATTCCTTGTAGGTTTGTTTGTGGTAACGGCGATAGCAAGAAAAAAAGCAAAGCCTAAGGAAAAAACAACTTTTTAGCAAGTTGGGATGACAAATCTTGGCAATGTGGCGTACAATGATGCAGAACTAGGAAAGGTATGATATATGCGTGAAAAATATTTCTTTCGCAAAGAAAAAACTACCAATTTGAAAAAAGCCAAAGTATACGAAAACCGTCTTAAGCAATCTATCTTTTTCATGTTTACTGTCAATGGTAGTTACATGCTCAGCCTATGCTGCATGTACATGTTCAAAGAAGGGATCATCACACAGGCCATTTTTGTACGAACTCTATTCGTTTATATTACGATTACCGGACTTTTGGGCATTCTATACCTACCATACAGTCCCATACACTTCGGTTTGAATACCAATCGTTGGCGTTGGAATTTGAAGTGGGGTCTGCAAATTGGAATTTTTACCACTGTGCTATCCTTGTTGTTTCGTTTCTACCTAGTCGCCAGTGGTCGCGTGGATTACCGTTTTCAGTTCTCTCCTGGTTGGGATTTTTATACCTATCCGATAAGCGTTTTCTCACAAGAATTGGTGATTCGTGGCTACCTACAGAGCTATTTTGTTGGATTGTTTAGTACCAGCCAGTACAAGCGTACCATTGCGATTCTTTTTTCTTCTATGATCTTTGGTGTACTACACTTAATGTATGGCTTTCTGGTCGCTTTTATGGCGTATGTATTTTCCATTTTACTCGGTTTTTTCTATGAGAAAACGCGCTCGATTCTGGGGGTTTGCATCATCCATTTTTGTACCGGTATTTCCCTATTTTTCTTTAGTTATATATAAAAATACTAAAAATAAATTTGCTATAAAAAAAATTGCTTTACTTCTGACTTTGGTTAACCGTAAATGGAAGTATGAGGAGATTCATTATGAAACAAAAATTATTTATCAGTATAGAGTTGGCAAAGTTGATGTTCTTGAGTGGATTACTGGTTTTTTTTGTCTCCCTGTATGCCACGGATGCCTTTGGTACAAGAAACGTTTTCCTGATGGAAACCAGCCTCTCTCCGCACCAGGTCTACCAAAATGACAATTCTCTGCCGCACCTGCACCGCGGAGATCTATTGCATCTAGAAACAGACTACAGTGATAGCGATGGCGAAGCCAGTATCCGGGTTCTCAACCACCGTGGTCAAATCCTCGGCTATGTTCCTAAAAGTAGCACAAACATTCCCTTTGCCCTATTGGACCAAGACGTACACCTCAAAGCTGTTGTGCGTAGTATTGACAAAACAAAGGGTTCCTTCGATAAAGTCAAAATCTCTATTTTTCAGGTTTTGTAGGAGTGTTAGACGAGCGCGAGTTCCGCCAAAAGCCTAGGAAATACAGTAGAAATCCTAAGCCTAGAAGAGCATAGTTGCTAGTATTGCCATAGCGTAAGTATATAGTTGTGGCACCACTGCGGCGTGGAACGGAGAAAGTGCGGATAGCCATTTCATTGATAGCTGTTTTGGCAATGCTATCTTCACCGGTTGGCGAGACAACACTAGATATACCGCTTAAGGTAGAGCGTATGAGGTATCTGCCCGTTTCAACAGCTCGTACTTTTGCTGCGGAAGAATGTTGGTAGTTTTCTAGGTAATTGCCAAACCAGGAATCATTGGTTAGATTGATTAGGAAATCTCCGGCATCTTTGTTGACAGACTCACGTACATATTCTGGGAACATCGCTTCATAACACAGCAGAGGGGTGAACTTTCCTTCTTGGCTGGCAGGAGCCTCTGGCCAGTTTTGCAAAATCTTCTCGGGTTGTTGGATTTCTTGTAGGTCATCCTGCTGTTGGTTTTGCACAATCTTGCGTAAGGGCAAGGGAGGACGCTGTGGAATGTAGGAGTAGTTCAGGGCCTGGTAGTTTTCTCCGGGAACATACTTGGAGCTTTCGGGAAACAGGGCACCCAACCAAGAAAAGGCAAAGGGTAGGTACTCGCCAAAAGGAACTAGGATCTGTTTTTGGTAACTCCCACTGCGTTCGCCAAAACGACTAAATACAGATGCCCTATTGCTCACACTTTTCTTTTCCCAATCCATTTCATTGTATACAATATCCAACTTTCCTTCACGGCTGACAAAGGCGAGCAAACCCTGGAATGTGGAAGAGTAGACTTTATTTTGGATGTTGGCAGGTGAAGGATTGCTGCTGAAAAAGGGTATGGCGGATTCGGGTAGAACCAATAGGTCAACCTGTCCATTCGCTTCATAGATTGCTTTTAAAGCTAGACTGGCAACTCTGCTTAGAGAAGTCGCTGCAAATGCTTCATCCTCCTTTTTTTCTTGTAGGCTCAATCCTGTATTGGGTTGCAACATCGCTACATGTACCAAGTCGCTGCCGGGGCGAAAGCTCACGAGATGCCAGAGACCGTACAAGTAGACTAAAATGACTACCAATAGGGGAAAAACTATATCTAGCAAGCGAGATGTAGCAACTGTTTTATTCGGCACAGCATCTTTTCGTTTGCTGCTTAGAAAGGTAAACAATACAACTACTAAGTGGGCGACAAGAAATTGCACGAAGCCCATACCGTATATCCCAGCGATTGCTGCAAATTGCAATAAAAAGGTGTTACCAGTAAACAGGTTGCCGTAGTACCAGGGAAACATCTGGTAGAAGCAAAGGTCTGAAAGTAGGGCGAGTGCTGCTAGTAACCAGATCTCCTGTCCTGGATAGCGCCGCAGAAAATAGCGCGCTGTAAGCAAAAAAAAGGGTAGCTTGGCTTGGAGAAAAATGCTATAGGGCAAGAGGAAGAGAAAAGCGACAAAGGAACTACTACCGGATAGGTTTCGGATGCCTACTAAAAGCCAGTTAAACGCGATAAAGGTAACACAAAGGCTGGCAAGGGTCGAAATGGCCAAAGTCTTTTGCCAGGACAACCTAGTGCAAATTCTCGCCAAATAAATCAAGCCTAAAGGTGTTAGAAGCCCTGCTAGCGACGATTCCAGGGGGGCTAGACCCAAGAGAACTCCTAGAGCAATAGAGAGGCAGCAGATGGTAATTTTAAGGTAAGGGGTTTTCTCCATTTGTTTCCTTCAAAAATTCTTCGACCAAAGAAATGTTGTGTGGGTGGGTGTAAAGAGTTAGAATCGCATCATCAAAGGCTATACCTCCAGCAAGTGGCATCAGATCACTACCACTCACATAGTGTGGTATTTGGTTTTGTTCTAAGTAGTGTTTGAGAAGCTCCATAAACTGTAGGTCTTTCGTCTGGAAGCATGGCACAAACCGATCCTTATCGTCACCATCGTCAGTTGCTTTTTCTAAGGTACGTATCATATCTAAGCAGAAATTTGTTGGATTAGGGTTTTTATCTCTTCGAGAAAGTCCAAAAGTTCTCGGAAATCTTCGATGGCCATAACGGTATGGTTGGCTTCTTCCGATACTTGCATGATCGATGCAGTAATCTCTTCGATCGCCATGCCCTGTTCCGTAGTTATGGCATGCACCGAGGAGGCATTGTCATTGAGGGAGCGGATCGAACGAATGATCTCTTCCTTATCTTTGGCAAAATTATGCAGTGATTCTTCCCCATGCTGGATTGTGACGTTGATTTCTTTATAGACTTGGATGATAGTGTCAAAGATACGCAAAACATTTTCTGTGGAGCTTTTTCCCGCCTGTGCACTTTCCAAAGACATACGGATGTTATCGGTAATTTCCCTGGTGTGTGAGGTGGACTTTTGTGCGAGCTTGCTAATTTCGTCAGCAACGACGCCAAAGCCCTTTCCCTGTTCTCCCGCTCGTTCCGCTTCAATCGAAGCATTGAGGGCAAGTAAATTGGTTTGGCTGGCAATTTCTTTCATCAGCTTGATGGTTTTTGAATTTTTGGCGGAGGTTTCTTCGATGAGGTGCATGGCGTCGCCTGTCACTTTCATAGCTTCTCTTCCTTCACTGATCACATGGTTGATTTTCTTACCCAATTGGCTGATCTCATCCAAAGATTTGCGGAGGATTTGGAATTTTGTTTCCATTTCTTGTGCAGTAGCAATGGCCGTTTTGGTGAGTTTTTTTTGTTCATCGGTTGCATTGCTGATATTTTGCGAACCTGCCGACGTTTCTTCCATTGCAGCAGAAGTCTCTTCGGAGATAGCGGCTTGGTTGAGAATGTTACTTTGTAAGACTTCTAAGGAAGAGTTGACTTTGCCACTGAGTTGCTGTAGTTTATTGGAAGAATCTTTGAGTTGTCTTGTAACGTTTTTATTCTCCTTAAAGGCGTCTTTGGCAAACCGCATAGTTTCGTAGGAATCTAAGATAGTTCGAATATTCAATTTTGTAATGACAAACAGAATGTATATAATAGCAGCCATAAACAGGATCGAATTGAGAGCAACAGAAAGGGTGTATTGGTTTTTGGCATAGCCTCCAATGGGATGGCTAAAATCTATCACTCCAGAAACAGCAATGAGTGTAAAGAGGATAGACTCCAATAGTACAGCAGAAAACCCCACAACAAGTGTAAAGGTGCGACTATAACGAATGGGAAGTGAAAGTAAATAAATATAATTGATTGTATAAAGAGTCCGTTCTTTGAGAATATGGTCGTGCCCGTCTGGTAAATAATAAATGGAAATAATACGAACTGCGAATGGTACAACAAAATCTGCAATCCCACAGAAGAAAACTAGCTTACGGCTGTATTCATCTTTGCGTAGTTTCCAAGCTAAAATAGAAGTATAGATCAATACCGTAGACGTGGCTAAGATATAAGTTAGAATGATTAGATTGTTGGTACTGTTAAAATAAGCATTGGCAATAGCAAGAAAGTAGACACCACACAAAACGAAGCGAATGCGGTTTACAATCTTTTCCCCTTGGAAAAGTGGTAAGAAATCTTTAAAATCAGTTTCTTTAATATTCATACTCATTCTACTGTATTTTCGGAAGATTTTGAGAGGAAGAAGAGCGAATTGTGTCAAAAGAAATGGTACCTGGAGCGGGACTTGAACCCGCACGGGAAAAATTCCCACAGGATTTTAAGTCCTGTGTGTCTACCAATTCCACCATCCAGGCAGGTACGCGAGGCGTTGGCGGGATTCGAACCCGCGATCAAGCTTTTGCAGAGCCATGCCTTAGCCACTTGGCTACAACGCCTAATCTATCGCTTTGCTTATATTTTTAAAGATTCAAACTATGTCAAATGAAAATTCACTCCCATTCAATAGTTCCTGGCGGTTTGTTGGTAATATCATAAAAAACATAAGAAATTTTAGGAATTGCCAGCAGAGATGCAACCATTGTTTGCAAAATAGAACGCTGCATAGGGTAGAAATTCGCTGTCATCGCCTCTTGTGATTCCACTGGGCGCAGAACAATGCTATACGAGTCTTTAGAGGCTCCAAATGGTAGCAAGACAACTGGAAACTGCCAGATCGAGTCTACCAGGGAAAACTTCTGCAAGGAGTCTGTGACAATTGCATCCGCCTCACGCAGCAAATCGGAGTGTTTTTTGTCCATCGCGAATGGATTTTCTACCAGAGAATCTAGATTTTCCTGCATGGGTAGAACAACTACTCGGTTGATGGCACTTGCTTCATTGGTGATCTCTGTCGCGATGCGGTTGTACACACTCCAATCTTCGCTAAAGTCATTGAGAGCTACGCAGTGTTTGTAGCTGCGCTTGTCTCCCTGTACACCCACAGAATGGATAGGCAATACTTGGTAGCTACTGCCAGGATAACGTTTACCGACAGCATCGATTTTACTACCGTCTATATCTGCGGCAAAGGTATCTCCCAACATGCGAACCGCAAGTCCAGGTCCGGGAAAGGGGTGGCGTACAATCCACTTCTTAGCAATTCCCAAAATTTGTCCTAACTCACGCACTTCGTCTTTGTAGAGTTCTTTGATGGGTTCTATGATCAGACCTTTCGCAATCAGGTCTAGAATGGCTTCGACCCGGTTGTGGTGGGTTTTGATGTTGTGTGAATGTTTGGTTCCGCCGCTCTCTATGGTATCAGGGTAGATGGTTCCTTGCCCGAGAATCCACTCCTCTTCGTTCAAACCGAAGGAGCGCGAGTAGTCTTCGCGAATATCCAGGAAGAGCTGCCCGATGATCTTACGCTTTTTCTCTGGTTCAGAGTTGCCCACTAAGGCGCTGTAGTATCTTTCCGCTTCGTTTGCGATATGGATGTTGATTCCTAGAGAGCTAAGGTTTTTCTGTAAATCCTCTACTTCACCCTTGCGCATAAAACCAGTATCTACCAACAAGCCCTTGACTCTTTCGCTACCAATCGCTTGGGCCAGTAAGGTATAGGCAACTGTGGAGTCCACGCCACCAGATACCAGCATAAACACCTTTTTGTCCCCAACCTCTTGGCGGATTTCTTCTAGCTTTTCCTGTAAGAACTGTTGTAAGTCCCAGGAGTGCGAAAGTTGGCAGAGAGAAATGAAGTTCTGCAACAATACCGAGCCATTTTTGCTGTGAGTTACCTCCGGGTGGAACTGTATGCCCATGATTTTCTTTTCCGGGTGGTAGACACCGGCATAGCGGCAGTTCTCTGATTTGGCAAAGCTAACAAAACCAGTCGGCAATTGCGTCACCTCATCGCCGTGGCTCATCCAAACCGATTCTTCCTCTGCCAAACCTTGCAAAAGGGAGAAGCCCTGCGAATGGTCTACTTGTAGGTTTGCACTACCATATTCGTGCTTTTGCGATTGTTCCACTCCTCCACCGAGTAATTTCATCACGAGTTGGTGGCCATAGCAAATGCCTAAGATAGGTACCCCTAGGTGCAGGACTTCTTCTGCCAATAAAGGTGCACCTGTTTCGTAGACACTCCCAGGACCACCGGAAAGAACAAGCCCAGCAAAGCCCTGGTAGGTTGTCAGAGGCTCTTCGTTGGAAATGATTTCGGTATAAGCTCCGAGCCTACGGATACGAGAAGAGATCAAATGGGCATACTGCCCACCAAAGTCAATGATACCAATTTTCTGCTTCGCTACGGTTGTCAATCTGTGCCTCCTAAAAAGAAAAATCTATCGTTTTTGCTAATGATGAGAGGTCAAGTAGGATAGTGGGGCAGGGGGATATAGTATAATCTCCAATACTGAAAATGTATTGGAGATATAAGCAAATAGGTATGTTTTTAGTTGATTCTTTTGAGTTTGCCTTCGAACTCTTTTGGCATGTCTTTTTTTAGAATCACTACAAAGTTCAAGTCATTGCTATCAACAGAAGAAGTAGTTGCGGCACTTTTTCTTAGGTTTAGGTTAAAATAATCTTCATTGGGATCTAAAGACCACATAGCTCCAGTTGCTGGATCCACGACTAAGTAACCAAGCAAACCGCCAAATATTAAATTTCCTCCAAGATACCAACCCCATCGGATTTCTGTATCAATGATGCCCTCTGCTTTTTTGTAACCAGGAGCAGTTACTTGTACTTTATAGCTTGCTCCTGAGAAGTAACCGCTACCAGTTTTCAAGGAAGTCTGGTAAGGAACCGACCCTTTGGCAATAGTTATACCACCTGATTCCATGTCTTTGATTACTACTTCGGCGTTGTCGACTTCGGGAGCCGCTGTAATGGTAATCTTCTGTCTAGAACCTTTGATAATCGTGGCACAGTTCATAAGCAAGGATACTACAGCTATGGTAGTAAAAAATGAATACTTTTTCTTTATCATAAATATTTCCTAAAATATTGTTCTTTACCACTCATAGAATATAACAAAAACTAAGTCAAGATTAAAAAACATATTCTTAATACTTATTTTATCATGATTTAAGAATTTAAAAAGCAGAAGAAAATAAACTTTTCAATTCAATGGACAAAATTTACATATAAAATAAATACGATTTTAATTCAATATTTAGGAAGGTATCATATGGCAAAATTAATTGTATTGGTAACAATTTTTTTTATAGCAAATTGTTCTACAACGACCCCTGTAAATCTCAATAAAAACGATAAAACAGAGATTGTCTATACGGCAGATCATAATAAATCTCAAGTGATTCTCTATTTTACCAATGGAATCCGTGCACTAGTGGATACTGAAGTGCTACACAGTATACCTTGGGGTCAGGCCGTATACAAAGAAATTACTCCTGGTAAGCATAACTTTTTTCTCTACATGAATTATATGGGTAAGAGTGCTAAGAGGACTTTTTGTTTGGATATTCAAAAAGGTCAAAAAATTCATATAAAGTACAATACTCCTTTCATTCTAACTTCCAAAGGAAATGTTACCACAATTGATCTAAAGACAAAAAAAGAGCTTACTCCGCTACCTTTTTGTGAGATAGAAGAAAAAGTAGAACCTCCAGCAAAGAAATAAGTTTCCTCAATTGGTATTTAGCAAGAGTAGCTTTTTCGTATTGCTACTCTTCCCAATCTTTAATACTCACTAACCTCTCCAATAAACTTCCTAAAATCATCCAACCTCGCCAAAAAACTCTGCAATTGTGCTAGATCAATTTTAATCTTTCTATCATACCTTCTCATTTGTATTGGTTCCAAACATCTCTATCTCTGACAAAGATTTCTCTATGGTTGTCGATGATATTGAATGCGAATTGCGGGTCTTTATAATACAAACCATTCAAAACAGCAAGATCTACCTTTTGTTCACAGATCGTTTCTAAGTTAGAAATGATTCCCCCCGATTGCAGCAGTGGTATTTCCTTTTGCGAGAGTATAGCGATATCAATATCACTCATTGCATAGGTTTTTGTTTTTCCATTGACTTGTGAACCAAATACGATAGCGGTTTGGATAAAGTCTAAAGAAATCAGATATTTGTGAATGTTACTTTGGTTCATAATAAAAAGGAATGCAGAGATTTTTTTTAATACAAGTGGTAATTTTGTAGTTTGCAAGCACTTTTTCTTCCTGCTATATTTGCCAAACCACGCAAAATACTATTGACGAAAAACGTACGAATTGTCCACTTACTAGTATTCTCGTGACAAATTACACATTTCTATGTGCAGCTATAATGGAAAAGGAGATATGGACAGCCAGCAAAAAAAGTTAGCCGAGCTTCTCGCACATTCACCAGCCATACGCTTACTACGTTCACAAAATGGTGAATTGATTCTATCATTTTTGCAACTAGTCTTTAAAGATGCCAACGTGTTTCTCCTTTCAGAAAAGGAGCTGCATCTTAAATTAGAGGCTTTTCTAAACCATCGCGAGTTTTTTATGGCAGAAACTGAAAACCTCAGCAATGAAACCCGTGCCAAGCAACTCATCAAGCAGTGGACAGACAATAGTTATTTACGCAATTACTACGATGAAACGAGTGATGTTATCTATGAACTGACATCACACACAGAGAAGGTACTGCAATGGTTGAGTAACCTGAAAGAGAACGAATTTATAGGTACCGAGTCACGTTTTAAAGATATTATGAATCGCCTACGAGAGTTGATGATTTTTTCGGAACAAGACAAGGAGAAACGTTTGCAGGAACTTGGCAAACAAAAGGAAGAGATTGAGGCTGAAATCCATAAAATTGAATCTACAGGGGAGATAGAAACATTTGACGATTACCAGATACGTTCTCGATTGACCGACTTGACTCGTTCTGCGCGTGAGTTATTGTCTGATTTCAAAGAGGTGCAAGATAATTTTGATCACATTACTAGAGAGTTGTACCGCAAACATGCCAATCCGGAATACTCGAAAGAGAGCATATTGTCATTGACCTTCGATGCTCTAGACTCCCTCAAAGAAACCGATCAAGGGAGAAGTTTCTATGCATTTTATGAATTTTTAATTTCTCGCAGCTACCAAGAGGAATGGGAAGGGTTGGTTGAGCGTTTGTATGCGGCTTTAGAGGCTAAGAATATTAGCTATGAAGATTTGTTTTTGAAAAAAATAAAAACCTATCTGTATAGAAATGGCCAAAAGGTGTATACTGCAAATGATCGCTTAGCGAATAAGTTGAGTAAAATTATTTCTGAAAAGGAAATACAGGAAAGAGTTCAGGTTAAGAAAACAATAGGTCGCATTAAGGAGTTGTACATGCAGATTAGTGGCGTAGACACCAAGCCAAAATATGGTATGCATTTACAGGATCTCGCTGCTGTGAACCTATTTATGGATAAGAAGATCAACCTGCGCAATGTAGATACCCCCGAAATATTTATGCCTCCGCAGAAGGAAGTAACCTCCTTTGCAGATACTCTAGGATTCGATATGTTTTTGCAGAAACCAGCGGTGGATCGAAAGGTCTTACTGCAAAATGTTCTATCCTTGCTGCAAGAGCAAACGCAGGTGAGTTTACAGTATGTGATCGAACGTTATCCATTGCAGTATGGTTTGTCAGAAATTTTAGGTTATTTTTCTCTTTTACGCGAAGAGCGCATACATGCTATCGTATACGATAGCCAACAAGATTTGCTATGTTTTGCAGCGGATAGCCATAAGTATTTATCTTTACCCAGGGTGGTATATTCCAAATGACAGGTATGGAAATTACGCCTTATGCCAAGGTAGCTGCAAAATTGCTACAGGGAGATATGGATTTAGATGATCTACTATGGAAGGAGTTACTTCTCTATGAAAATGAGTTGCGTAGCTACTTTGCAAAAATAGGCATTTCTCTCATTGTCAGTCGAGATGATGGCTATGCATTTCTCACCCAAAAGGAGTTAGATGATGAAGGCGGTACGATTGGTTTGGTGCGTAGAACCCCCCTCAGTTTTGATGTTTCTTTTATCTGTGTTCTACTCAGAGAGTGGTTAGACGAATTTGAGACCAGCCCAAGTTTGTCCGCTAGGTATTATATTCGGCATGGAGAAATCAGAGAACGCATTGAGCTTTTTTTCCAAGAAAATTCGAATCAGGTCAAATTTCTCAAAGATTTGGATCTCAGCATTCGCAAAATCGTGGATTTGGGGTTTTTGCGCGAAGTTAGTAAAAATGCCAGTAAAATAGAAGAAATGAAGTATTGGGTCAAACCCATTCTCAAAGCTAAGATTTCTATCGAACAATTGCAAGAATACAAAAATCATTTGGAGAACCATGTACGATCTATTTAGTACCAACCCTAACACTGCTGGGTTTCGCTTACAATATATGCAAGTCTTCAACTGGGGTACCTTCCACGATAAGGTATATTCGATTCGTCCTGCTGGCAATAATTCTCTGTTAACAGGCGCAAATGGTTCCGGAAAAACTACTTGGATTGATGCTTTGCTTACGCTGTTAGTTCCGGAAAGACGTTACCGGTTTTACAACCAATCTTCTGGATCTGCTAAAAAGGGAGATCGCAATGAAATTACTTATGTGCAAGGGAATTATGGCGATATCATTGAAGAGGAGAGCCAAGCGACGGTTTTGCAAAAGTTACGTCCAGAAAAAGCAACGACGTATTCCATTCTTTTAGTTTGTTTTCAAAATGCAAATAAAGAGAATGTTACCCTATTCCAGGCAAGGTGGTTTGTTGGCAATGATTTGCGACGTTTACATGGAATTGCTACAAAGGCTTTGGGTATAGAAGAGGACTTTTTGCCCTTCGATCCCAAAGGAAGGTGGAAGGCAAATTTAGAAA
>JBCCIA010000101.1:0-15593 GCA_039028475.1 Spirochaetota bacterium
GAATTCCTATAGAAATTGTTCTTTTTTGGCTGTTTTTATATAGTATGGTTCCTGAACGAATGACGTTTGCAGGTAGAAATTTCGACATTCTCGCAGGAATAACGGCACCATTAATATATTACTTTGGTTATATAAGAAAAAATTTAAGTAGAAAGATCATTTTACTTTGGAATTTTGTCTGTCTAATACTTCTTTTAAATATTGTCAGCAATGCCATCTTATCAATTCCTTTTAAATTCCAAGTATATGCCTTTGAGCAGCCTAATATTGCTGTTTTGTATTTTCCATATATTTGGCTACCATCTTGTGTTGTTCCATTAGTTCTATTCTCACATCTTGCTGCATTGAGAAGATTACTTATCTAAAAATCTTTCTACGCCTTCCCATTCAGGAGGGGTTCCATTTTGCTTGTAATATTCGGATCTTTTTAGGTAGAATGCACAAGCTGTGTCATCTGGATTTTTCTCAAGCACCTTTTTGAATATCTTTATACTCGCTGTAAATTCTTGTTGCTTATAGAGTATACAAGCCGTTTCGAAGTCGTTCTTATTCCTGCTAAACTTTACAAGTTGGTTCTCGGAAAAACCGTCTAAAATCTCGACTACTGCTATACTATTCATCTTGCCTTTGACAATCACATTGTCTAACACTCTATAGGTATAGGCAATGGGTTCGTTAAGCTCACTGAAGGTACTTTCGCTGATCAATATTTTAGAGCCATAGAATTTAGTCAAACCTTCTATACGCGAAGCTAGGTTGACCGAATCGCTGATGACTGTACTTTCCATCCTCTCATCGTGCCCAATTGTTCCTAAAATCAAATCACCTGTATGCATGCCTATACCTACTTTAATAGGGTCAGAGTTTAGTTCTTCACGAATTGTATTGATCTCCGATACTTTTTTTTGTATCAAGATAGAAGCCTGCACTGCATCATCAGGACTTGGAAATAAGCCCATGATAGCATCTCCGATAAATTTATCTATGAATCCATTGTTTTCTTTGATGATCGGAGCTATTTGGCTAAGATAGGAGTTGAGAAAGGTAAAATTTTCTGACGGAGACATCTTTTCTGATAGACTTGTAAATGCTCGGATATCAGAAAATAAAATGGTCATTTTCTTTTGTATTTGATCGCCAAGTTCTACTTCTAAAATAGAATTTTTGTTTAATAGCTTTAAAAACTCTGTCGGTACAAATTTGCTAAATGTCTGGTTGGTGTTGGAGAGTGAGTTGGATAGACTTTCCGCTTTTTGGAAATCTTTGGTGAAAACTTTTGCTAATAGAATGGCTTGCATGAGTATCATGAGTGACAGACCAAATTTAGAGAGTTGTGGTGAGTTTAGCACGGATCGAGCGACCAACACGTCGTTGAACGAACAAAGGAATAAAATAAGAAACCCAAAAGAAAATAGAAAACTTCCCTCTATTTTTGCTAGAACTGCCTTTATCATATAGTAAATGACGCAGATGCCAATTAGGATTCTGTCTAGATCGAGAATGAATAGGTACTCTGTAAAAATGCGCGGATGTACCAATAGAACAAAGATAATAAAGCAAAAATTTACCAATAGGTGGAGTGAGAAAGCCCTTTTGAAAAATCCCTTATAAAATTGAGAGAATAGGTTGATAAAAAATGCCACTAGAAAGGTTGGGACTAGCGATAGCAGTATAAACTCAAACTTGTAATTGGATTCCCAGTGGTTGAAGGCTGGAAAGAAGTAGTACAGTAACCTTTCTCCCGTTTCCATTACATAAATTAGTACGCTCAAGCAAAAGAAGGCAAAAAAGATCGAGGACAAATTCTCTCTACGGAAAAGAAAAATGGCAAAATGGTAGATAGAAATCAAAAAGATCCCGCCAAAGATAAAGGAATCGAGGGTAATGATTAGGTCTTGTTCTTTGCGGATATGCTTTTCCAGACCAAACCAAATATTGTAGCGTAGGCCTCCGACCCTATGGTGGAAGTTGGCAACTTGGAAAACGACCTCTATTTCATCGCTTCTGTTGTTAAAGCTGACAATGTCTGTCTTCATAACAGGTATGGTTTCTGTTGCATTTGTTCCCACCTTGCCCCATTCTTTGATGAGTCTCCCATCGATAAATAATTTATATGCGTGTGCTTGATCTCTTAGCTTGAACGAGAAAAGTCTCTTTTGCGGGGAGGGAAGTTTTATTACGAATCTGTAGCTCGCATAACCAAACGATGGGACTTGTTGCTCTGCTAAGTAGAATCCGTTCCACACTGCTGGGACTTTGATATAGTGAGTAGTTTGAGGTGCTATGTCTTTGTGCGATTGGTAGAGTTGTCGCCAATAAAACTCCATTTCTCCTTCGAGTAGAAACCATTCTTTCTCTTCTTTGTTTAGGTTTTGTGTGCTTAGGTCTAATATCCCTTTGTCTATTTTCGGGGGAGAGGTGAGTTGCTGACAATGTAACAAGAGAAAGGTGAGAAAGATACAAAGAAATTTCATGCTGCTAGCAGGAAGCATTAGACTTCCTGGGATTTTGTAAATACATTTAATTTTAGCAAACTTTTTGTTTGGATAGATCAGACAATCTAAGGATTGGTGCGAAAGGCACGGAATTTTTGGTTCGGGAAAGGCATGCGTCTTTTTTTGAGAAAGTTCTTTAGGTGGATAGGGTTGATAGACCAGGCTTCCAAGAGAAGTTCTAGCAGTTCTTTTTCGCTTTTATGCAATGTGCCTCCTTGTACGAGGAGTTTATGCAATTCGCCGAGAAAGCGGTATTTTTTTTCGGTAAGGTCTTCGGAGCTTATTTCTACCGCTAAACGTAGACGTTTGCTAAGTAAATAACTTGCATTGTCGCGCAAGAGAAGCCGATAGTCGCGGTAGGTTCTTTGGGTACTGAAATTCAACTCTCGTGTACCAAACAGCTTTTTGATGATAGTTTCACCTTCCTTTTGCAAATAGCGAGATTTTATAGGTACCTTTGCTGCCTTGTCTCCCCGTACTCTTGCAAAAAAACATAGCAGGAGGTACATTGCCTCCATATCAGTCATGTGACTAGTAGTATAAAATGGGTGGAGAAATAAGTAAATAAATTATTGATTTTTTGAGAAAAAATCCTCTTTTGCTTTTTCTTGGCAATAGATAAAAAGTCTTTCAAATTGCTTCGATTGTAGGACTATTGCTCTTGTGATATCCGAGAAACAGTTACAGCCAGTTGTTAAAAAGCGCAACGGCTATGCTGGTCTTTACATTCATTTTCCCTATTGCATTCATAAATGCTCGTACTGTGATTTTTATTCACTAGGGGTTGGTAAAAGCTACCCGATCGACGAAGAGGCCTGGTACCGAGCTTATACCGTGGAATTACAACAACGTCTCATTGAAAATCCACAGAGCCGTGAATGGGTTTTTGATTCCATTTTCTTAGGTGGAGGCACACCTTCTTATGCAACACCAAAGTTTTGGCAGAAAGTGCTAGGCTTTGTCTTGCAACGTTTGCCTGTTAGCCAGGATGCAGAAATCAGTATAGAGATGAATCCAGAAAATGTCAACCTCGCCGATTTGTATGCTTTGCGTGAGATTGGTTGCAACCGTATCAATGTGGGTATCCAGTCCTTTCGCGATACACATTTACAGTTTCTCGATAGATACCACCAAGAAGCCCAGTACGAGCAGGTTCTACCTTCCTTGGAAGAGGTATTTCCTGACAGCTATGGTATTGATTTGATCTATGGTATGCCAGGTCAAACAGTCTATGATTTTCAGGAAGAGCTGCTACATGCAACAAGCTATAGCCATCTCAGTCATCTCAGTCTATACTCTCTGACGGTAGAAAATGGTACCAAATACAAGCATTTGTTGGATCAAAAGCAGAAATCTCCTCCAGAGGAGGAATTACAGGTAGACATTCTTAGCAAAAATCCTCAGTGGATGCGGGATGCCGGTTTTGTTCAGTACGAAGTCTCCAATTATGCCAAACCGGGAAAACACTGCCGACACAATCTAAAATACTGGATGTTAGAACCTTACCTTGGTATCGGGCCAGGGGCTCACGGCTATACTCCTAGGGGAAGGTACCAAAACATCCGCTCAGCACAGGGATATTTGCAGGGAAAATTCTCTAGCGAGTACCAAGTAGCGGACGATTGGGATGAATTGGCTCTTTCCCTATTTAGAATTTTTTTACCTATCGAGTTGGGTGGATTTTTACAAGAAAAGCCACGTGAATGGGAAACACTTTACAACCTATTGCAGTCCTATAAAGAGCGAGGTTTGTGTGATTTGCAAGATGGGGTTTTCCAATGGAAGCCACATGCAGTCCTCTTTTTGGATAGTTTGGTATTAGAAATCGCTACAATAGTAGAAGAGGTAGGTTCTCTATGATATTATATATATTTATCGATGGCGTCGGATATGGCTCAGATGACCCAGAAACAAACCCATTTGCCAAGTATGCCAAAGGATTCTTTTTGCCTTTAGCCGATAGATCTGGCAAAAAAAAGGGTCAATGGCAGCATGCCAGTTATATTGAAACAGATGCTAGTATGGGGGTTTCGGGGCTACCACAAAGTGCTACGGGGCAGACCGCTATTTGGACAGGAATACCTGCTCCTAATATATTGAACCGCCACATCAGCGGATTTCCTACCTACACCTTAAAAAAGGTTATCAAAGAATACTCTATCCTCAAAATACTCAAAGAGCATGGTTACCGTTGTAGTTTTTTGAATTGTTACAGCGAGCAGTACAAGGAATTTATAAAGACACATCCTCGGCATCTATCAGCCTCTACTTTGGTACAGATGGCGAGTGAACAAGCTCTCAAAACATTAGAAGATCTGCGAGAAGGACGTGGTTTGTACATGGATATTACCCACGAATACATCAAAAAATTTGCAGGGAAACACCTAGAAGCGGATGACCCGATCTTACAAGCTCGCGACCCCTATGAACAAGGAAAACTTGCTGTTCAGATCGCCCGTGAATACGACTTGTCGATCTATGAATTCTTTTTTACCGATAAAATTGGCCACTCACAAAATTGGAAGAACGCAGCAAAGGTTATTGAAACAGTTGAAACATTTATGGAAGGAGTGGTAGATACTTTGGTAATAGACAAGGAACAATTGATTGTAACCTCAGATCATGGCAATTTAGAAGATTTGAGCGTAGGTACCCATACTAAAAATAAAGTTCCGACATTTTTGTTGGGCCAGTACAGTTCTTTTTTTGCCAAACGAATCCATACGCTTGCTGATATTACACCTAGTATTTATGAGTTATTTTCCATTGCTATTGAGCTAGATAGCGAACAATTTATTCCTAAAGCAGAAGTATAAAAATAACAAAGGAATGGTGAAATCCGTAGCATGGATGAAGAAAGAGTCAATAGGTTAACAGAACAATTACAAAGCCTTCCTCCTAATGCTACCGACAAAAAAAAAATCGATTTACAGACGGAACTGGCCTGGGAACTGGCTCATAAACAAAAGCAGAGGTCTTTTGCATTAGCAGAGGAGGCTCTTGCCAGTTCGCGTCAGCATTCTTACCCAAGAGGAGAGGCATTTAGTTTGCATATAATCGCTTATTTCTATCTCTTCTCCTCACAGCTCGCAAAAGCCTTAGAATACATACAAGAGTCATTGGCAATTTATGAGAGCCTAGAGGATGCAAAGGGTTTGGCGATGGCATTAAACACTAAGTCAGTTGCCTTAATCCATCTAGGAAACTATTCCGATGCTCTACCAGTTGCCTACAAGAGTTTGCAATTGTTCCAAGCGCAAAAAGACCTGAAATGGACTGCTTGGCTATACCATAGCATTGCAGAAATATATTTAAAAACAGGAGACTTCACAAATTCCATTCAAAACTTTTCTGATAGCTTAAACATATTCCAAGAAATACGCTACGGCTTTGGTATAGGTGTTGTATCTTTTTTTTTGGCACAGGCATATTACGAAAAAATGGAGGATAAACAGTCTTTTCGTTTGTATTCTCGCTCGATTTATAGGAACCGTAAGTACAATAACTATAAAGGAGTGGTAGATGCTTTATTAGGAATTGGAAAAATATTTGAACGGCAGAAAAATAACCAAGCTACTTTGCGCTATTACCAAAAAGCAGAAAAAATGTTAGATAAGGTACACCACCAAGATACGCATGCAAATGTTATGGTTTCTCTCGCAAAGGTATGGTTGGATAAGGAAGAGATTACCAAGGCAAAATTTTTTTTAAACAGAGCCCTACAAATTGCAGAAGATTTGGCTATCAAACAAACATTAAAACTAATCCACTATACCTATACACTTTATTATGAAAAGCTAAAAGACTTTTCTAGAGCTTTACAACACCACAAACTCTACTACCAGTACAATGAAGAGCTATTCAATGAGGAGAATACACGCAAAATAGAAAATCTCAAGATCCAGTTTCAGGTAGAAAAAGCGGAAGAATTGGTTCAGGTGGAAAGGCAAAAAGCCAAGGAGATTGCGTTAGAGAAACAGAAATCAGACCAACTCTTATTAAATATTCTACCTCAGAGCGTGGCAAACGAATTGAAAACAAAGGGTAAAGTGGAACCTGTGTACCATGAATCAGTCTCCATCCTATTTACTGATTTTAAAGGTTTTACGAAGTCCGTAAGTGAAATGTCTGCGGAAGATTTAATCCAGAGGTTGGATCAAGTGTTCCAAAAATTTGACGAGATCTGCGATAGAAATGCATTAGAGAAAATCAAAACAATTGGTGACGCCTATATGTGTGTCGGTGGTATGCCAGAACCATCGAATCATCATATCATCCATATATGCCTTGCCGCTTTGCAAATGAAACAGATCGTAAGAGAGATGCAAGAGCAAGCCGAAAAAGCAAACGATATCTATTGGGACATTCGCATTGGGATCCATGTTGGCGCAGTCATGGCAGGTGTTATTGGACAAAAAAAATTTAGTTATGACTTATGGGGTGACTCTGTAAACATTGCCTCACGGATGGAAAGCAAAAGTGAGGCTGCAAAGATCAATGTATCTCGCAAAGTATACGAAAATGTAAACAAGTATTTTCAGTTTCAAACTCGTGGCAGTATTAGTGTGAAAGGAAAGGGGGAATTAGATATGTTTTTTTTAGAACGGCTTAGGCCTGAATATTCTTCTGATAGCGTTGGTTGTATTCCCAATGTAACTTTAACCAACATACTGTAAACTATTTACTATCTGTTTCTGGTTCAAGTAGTAATTCTTGTAGAAGGGTCATATAACTTTTATGCAAATTCATTTAGAAGGCCAAGGGATGGAAAGACGCCAATTGTTTGTCTAACTGTTTAGCATT
Source organism: Spirochaetota bacterium (assembly GCA_039028475.1). Classification (GTDB taxonomy): domain Bacteria; phylum Spirochaetota; class Leptospiria; order Leptospirales; family Leptospiraceae; genus JBCCIA01. Next base: position 7,299 of record JBCCIA010000101.1, read on the forward strand.
CTTTAGAATCGACGTTAGTTTGTTCCAAAAATGCTTGCTATGGTTTGGGTGTTGGGTGTGAGCCAGCTCATGTAGGATGACATAATCTATAAGAGTATCCGGTAAGCGTAGTAGGTGGAGATTGAGATTGATGTTACCAAGAGAAGAGCAGCTTCCCCACCTTGATTTCATATTTTTGATAACAACACGTTTGTAGGAAAAGGCGTATTTCTTCGCTAGAGTGGCAACCCTCTGTGGTAGATAGGATTTTGCCTCTTTGCGATAGACGGCAACTAGCAGTTCTTTGAGTTGCTTTTGGAAATCATGGGCAAGTATATCTTGCTTTTGTGAAATATATAGGGTTATTTTTTCTTTTTGCCAATGGATTTGTAGTTGTTTTTTATTATAAGAGATGATTTTGAACTGGTGGAACTTGCTTTGCAAAGTGCTTAGATCGCTAATTGTATACTGTTTTTCGATTGTCTGGTTTTTTTTTTGCTGCTGCAATACCCAAGTTCTTTTTTCGTTTAAAAAGCTCAGAGCATTGGCATAGGTGAAGGAATACGGCATCGATACACGGATTGCTTGGAACATAGAGACGCGGATACTTAGGTTTTTCGTTTTTTTGCTTTTATGGAGGAGAATGGTTCCTAGCTCTTTATCAAAAACTTCTTTCTGCAATTTTCTAGGCTCTCTTTTAGGTGTTTTTGTATTCTTTGTGGGTACCTGAGACTGTCAAGGGAAAAGTCTTTCTTTCCACTTGCAAAAAAAGTGGGCTTTTAGCAAATATCCTTATGCAAGCTAACTATGTCATTTCTCCGCAGCTAGAGGAAGCCGTTTTGATCGCAGAAATTACCAAAAGACCACTGCTTCTCAAAGGAGAACCTGGAACTGGAAAAACTTTATTGGCTAAATACATTTCGGAAAAGAAGGAGATGCAACTCTTCCGTTGGCATGTGAAATCTACCAGCCAAGCCAAGGAAGGACTGTACTTTTATGATGCCGTTTCTCGTTTGAACGACTCACGTTTTGGCGATGGAGATAGGGATGTACACAATATTGACAACTATATCCGTATGGGCCCTTTGGGAGACGCTTTTCTCTGCGAGAAACCCGCGCTTGTGCTCATCGATGAAATCGATAAGGCAGATATTGAATTTCCTAACGATCTATTATTGGAGTTGGACCAAATGGAATTTTTTATCCCAGAGAATCAGAAGTGGATGCGAGCGAAGAACCGTCCGTTGACGATCATCACATCCAATAATGAAAAAGAATTGCCAGATGCTTTTTTACGTCGTTGTATTTTCCATTACATTGATTTCCCCGACAGAGAAATGATGCAAAAAATTGTCGAAGCTCATTTTCCTGGTATTGGTTCCGCACTTTTACAGACTAGTTTGCAAACTTTTTACAAATTACGCCATATTAACGATCTGCGTAAAAAACCATCTACTAGTGAGCTTATTGACTGGTTGCATATTTTGTTGCACCAAGGAGCTGAGTTGCAAAGCATGCAGAGGATTCCATTTATTGGCAGCCTCATCAAAAATGAAGAAGATTTACAACATTTTGCAAGCTTGTTTCACGTACCAGCAAATGAGAGGAATTGATTTTTGGCGTTTTGTATGCGCTAAGACAATTATTCATTCCTCAATACAATATATTCAATAAACTCTTCTACGCTATGACCTTGCAACTGGTAGGAACCAACCGTGGACAGTTGTAGTACCAAACTGTATAATGAGTGGGTAAACAAAGAGCGTTTCAATCCGTTCTTTTCCTGGTAGCGTAAAAATGTTCGTTCGATAATTTGTTCAAAGTCTTTAGCATATTGCTCTGCATACTTTTTTTGGATATCTGGCGGAGATGTATAGATCAGTTTAAATAATAGATTGATGCCCTGCGGTTCCTTTTCATGGATCTGCAATATGCCATTCACAATGGCTACTAATTCTTCTTGCAGAGAGCTTTTATTTTGCAGTTGTTGTAACATTCTACGCTTGAAAGTCAGATGAGTTACGCGTAAACTGACCCAAAAAAGATTTTCCTTATTGCCAAAGAAATGGTAGATAGTGGGTTGTTTGCATCCACTTGTCTTTGCAATGCTACGAATCGACGTTCCGTAAAAACCTAGCTTAGCAAATGCAGTGACCGCAGCTCCTAGGATCAATTCCTTGGAATTTTTTTGTATTGACTTTGGTCTTCTTCCCAACATATGCACCTCAACTTTGTAACGATTAGGACAGTTGTTTGCTTGACAGAATAGTGCAAGTCTTTTATGATGTGCCAGTCGTATGTAATGTATCGATCGTTATATTTATGGAGTGTTTATGCAATGGATCGCTGACAATGTTGCTACAATAGGAATTTTCCTCATGCCGCTTACCTATGGATTTGTGGGCTGGTTTACCAATTTGGCTGCTATCAAAATGATGTTCTACCCCCTACAATTTAGGGGAATCAAACCTTTCTTGGGTTGGCAGGGTATTGTTCCTCGTAAGGCGTCTGGACTGGCACTAAAATCTGCGAATTTGCTGCAAGAACGTGTTGTACAGATCGATCAGTTCTTTAGCAAAATCAAACCACAGCAGATCAACCGTAGTTTGCAACCTATCTTAGAGCAGCATATTCCCAACCTAACGGCTAGTTGTATCAATTCTTTGGATCAACATTTACGAGAACAAATCACTACGGTGGATGAGAAACGTATCCAGGAAAAAGTATTGTCGCATAGTCTGGAACAAATGCAACAAATTACTTCCCAGCTCGCAGAGGATGTAAAAAAAGTATTTAATTTCAAGGGCTTGGTTTTACGGGCGTTGGCAGGAGACAATGCCAAGCTCATTGTAGATATATTCCAAGAAGTGGGTAGCAAAGAGTTTTTATTTATACAGAGAAGTGGTTGGTATTTTGGAGCATTACTTGGCTTAGTGCAAGCCGGGTTGTGGTTGTTGTATCCGTATTGGTGGACATTGCCTATGCAAGGTATTGTGGTGGGGTACATTACAAATTTCTTAGCTTTGAATATGATCTTTCGCCCCTTATATGAGAAGAGATATCTCTTTTTTTCGTACCAAGGTTTATTTCTCAAAAGACAGGACGAAGTTTCTAAACAGTATGCCCGTATCTTTGCAGAACATGTTATGAATCCAAGAAACATTCTGGAAGAAATTCTTTATCGACGCATTGCACGAACAATTGGCGAAACAATCGAAGCAGATATTATTGCTTTGTTACATACAAAAACCAAGCCAGAGGAAAAAGCAACTTTAAGCCAAGTAGTAGAACAAGAGATAGGAGTGACGAAATCACAAGCACAACTTGAGACAGTCAATTTTCTATCTCAGTCATCGCAGCTTTTGGAGAAGATGATGGCAAAAGCTATGCCAATTGAAAAAATGATCTACGAACGCATGAGAGCTCTACCACCGGAAGAATTTGAACCAATCCTTCGTTCTGCCTTCCAAGAAGATGAGTACATTCTTATACTTTTAGGCTCTGTCTTGGGGGCTTTGGTCGGTATGGGACAGGCAGTATTTATGCTACTTACTATGTAAATGTGGTATCACCTATTGGACTTTAAAACTCTTCCTTTGGTTTTTTATTTTGCTACTCTTCTGTTAGACGTATGCAGTAATTATTTGCTTTCGTACTGAACGATACATTTTTGCAAAATCTGGTTTATTTCTTGCTGTAAGCCTTGTTTTGGTGTTCTTATTTTTTTATAGAGTTCATATAGAATAAACAATGGTTCACTTGTTCCCGATCTATAGTGTAGGTGGATGTGTGAAAGGAGTAAGGGTAAATCATATCTGTACTGCTGCCATATCTCTATTAAAACTGATCTTTCTTTTATTTCTTGCTGATTCATACAAATAAAATTGCAACTCTCGTGCCAACTGTAAAATGGCTTCAAACGCTAGTACATGGTATTTTAGAGAGTTTTATCTCAAATAGAGACGTAGTTTAGAGTCTCATGAGACTTGTATAAGACAGCGGTTATTTTTGTAAATTCATTATATGTAAGATCTCATCTCGCAATTGAGGAAGTTCTGTAGAATAGTTTCTTACTTCACTAGCAATTCCTTTGTTATCTACTTGGTAGAGAATGTACTGATCTTTGGTGTACTTTGATTTTTCCAATTTGTAGAGAGTACTGAGTCGTTTGTTTTCGCGATCAAAGACTAAGATCTTGTGGTAGTAGTGTCCTTCTCTTTTTTCACTCATTTTGATTGGATCGGGAGTAAAATATTGGTAGCCAAGAATCAATTTTTTAGGCATGACCTTTGCTATGCGTATATAGCTACTTAGGTTTAAGGGATAGTTTGCTTTGATAAAATTATTCTTGTGATTTTTGTTCCAAATCTTTAATACCAATCGATGGATTTTATCAGCATTTTCTTTTTCGCCCAAACCGTTCAAGGTGATTTCATAAAGCGAGAGAATCTGCAGATTTTTCCTATACTTACGATAGTTTTGTTTGATGAGTTTGCGAGCTTCTTCGTATTTTTCGGCATAGATATGATTCCAAATCTTCTTACTTAGTTCAGCGGATAGTCTTTGGGCTGCCAAAGGGCAGAGAAAGAGTTGGAGATTCAGAAGAATGAGAAGGAGTTGCTTACTTAGTTTCATAAAGAAAAGACTTATACATTGTTTGACACACTATTTGTTATTGGTGTAAAAAGGAAATATCTGAGAGACACAAAGTGAACGGTATCCTCAGACTTTCCTAGTTCCTAATAGATACTTATTTATTTTCTGTAGGAGTTTGGCTTTCTTGTGTTTTGTTGTCGCTAGGCTTTTCTGTCTTGGCGTCTTGTGTAGCCTTGGCTTTTTCTGCTTTTTTATCAGGAGTGATTATCCCTTGGCTCTTCGTACTATCTGGTAGAATTGTATCTTGCTTTTTTGCGAAGAGGAAAGATAGGGCTAGAGAAAACAGAATAAAAGCCATCGCAGAGTAGCGAGTGGCTTTGGTCAGTACATCTGCACTGGAAGAACCAAAAGCGGTTTGACTGGCTCCGCCGCCACCACCCAATACACCACCTAGACCTCCTCCACTCTTAGATTGGAAGAAGATCACTAGTATGATTAGAAAGACACTAGATAAAACAAAAAAAGTTAAAACAGTTCCGGTAAGAACTCCCATAAATTTTCGACCGTCCTTGCAAATTTTTACTTCTCTTTTTAAAATAGAGCGAGAAAACTCTCTGATTTTTGGCTGGCTCCACCTACTAAAGCACCGTCAATGTCTGCCTGTCCAAGCAAAGCCTTTACATTGCCAGGTTTTACAGAGCCTCCATAAAGGATAGGCATTTTCTCAGCTAGGCTTTGCCCGTACGTTTCTTCTAGCAAATTTCTTGCCGTTTTATGAACTTCCTGAGCTTGCTCTGGTGTTGCCACCTTACCAGTTCCAATCGCCCATACCGGCTCGTAAGCTAGTATGGTTGTTGTTAACTTGTTAGCATCTAAACCTTGTAAACCTTCTGTAATTTGCTTTTGGATAACAGAGTCTGTATTGCCTGCTTCTCGTTCTTCTAGCGTTTCTCCTACGCAAAATACTGGGATACAGCCTTTTTCGAGGCAAAAGTGTAGTTTTTTATTGAGAAAGGTATTGTCTTCTCCTAAAAACTGACGCCGTTCGGAATGGCCAATGAGTACGTATTGCAAAGCAAAATCCTGTATCTGCGCAATGCAGGACTCTCCGGTAAAGGCGGCAAGATCAGAGGGATAGATGTTTTGTATGCCCACGCTCACGGGAGCATCTTTCAGGATTTGCGTTACAGCTGGAATATGAAGGTCTGAAGGAAATACAATTGCTTTGGTGTTTTCGGGCAATACTTTTGCAATTCCGTCTCGTAAACCTTCCGCTAGTTCTTTGGCTTGGGTAAGCCCCAAGTTCATCTTCCAATTACCTGCTATAATTGTTTCACGCATAATCCTATCCTTGTTTTTTTAATTTTCTTTTTTGTTGAGTAGTGCAGCGACACCAGGTAAGGTTTTGCCTTCCATAAACTCTAAGGAGGCTCCCCCACCAGTAGAGATATGAGTAATTTTACTTTCTACACCTGCTTTGTTGATCGCGGCAATGGAGTCACCTCCACCAACTACTGTTTTAGCATCACACTTAGCTAGTATTTTAGCAATTTGTATGGTTCCTGTGGCAAACTTATCCATTTCAAATACACCCATGGGACCATTCCAGAATACCGTACCTGCTCCTTTGATAACTTTTTCAAAGGCTGATATGGTTTTAGAGCCAATATCCATTCCCATCCAACCGTCTAGGATACCCATCTTATCTACCGTTTTAGACTTTGCTTTTTCACTAAAACTATCTGCAATGACATGATCAATGGGCAATTGGAAGTCAATATTTGCATATCCTGCTTTGTCAATGATTTGGTAGGCTTGGATTTCAAAGTCTTTTTCCAATAAGGAAGAGCCTATGGGAATAGCCCGTGATTTAAGGAATGTATATGCCATTCCACCACCAATCAACATGCTGTCGACTTTTCCCATCAAATGGCTGAGGATTTGGATTTTTGAGGAAACCTTAGCTCCACCAATAATAGCTACAAATGGTTTATCTGGTTTTTTGAGAATATCAGATAAAACTTCGATTTCTCGGTACATCAATGTACCTGCATAGGATGGTAGGAGATGCGCGATTCTTTCTGTGGAAGCGTGTGCTCTATGAGCAGATCCAAAAGCGTCGTTGATATAGATATCAGCTAAATTGGCGAGAGACTTCGCAAACTCTGGGTCGTTTTTTTCCTCACCTGGCGAATAACGCAAGTTTTCTAGGAGCAAAACTTCTCCTTCTTGCAAAGCCTTACTCTTTGCTTCTACTTCACTACCTACGAGAGTTTCGGAAAATTGAATTTCTCGGTTTAGGATCTCTTGGAATTTATGCTTTACAGGTTTTAGAGAGTATTTGGGGTTCACTTCCCCTTTTGGTCGACCCAGATGGGAGCCTATGATTAGCTTTGCTCCTCTGTTGAGTAAAATTTCAATGGTTGGTATAGTCTTGCGAATTCTGGTGTCATCAGTGACAACACCATTTTCAATCGGCACATTGAAATCTACCCTTAGGAAGACCCTTTTATCTTTTACATCTAACGTTTCGATCCTGGGTAGGTTCATGTATTTGTTATCCTTTTTGCACCATATAACGAATTAAGTCTAATACTCTATTGGAATACCCCATTTCATTGTCATACCAAGATACCAATTTGAAAAATTTGGAGTTTAAACCAATACAAGCACCGGCATCAAAAATAGAAGAAAGGGGAGAGCTTATAAAATCGTTAGAAACGACTGGCTCTTCCGTATACCCTAAGATTCCTTTCATGGCACCATTGGCAGTTTCTTGCATTTTTGCTTTGATTTCATCCAAGCTGGTTTCTTTTTCTGTTCGTACGGTTAAATCTACCACGGAAACATCTGGGGTAGGCACTCGGAAAGCCATACCTGTTAGTTTGCCAGCAACTTCTGGAATACACAGTGCAACCGCTTTCGCTGCACCTGTCGACGCAGGAATAATGTTCTGTGCAGCTCCACGACCTCCACGAAAATCTTTCTTGGAAGGACCATCTACCGTTGGTTGTGTAGCTGTCATCGCATGTACCGTTGTCATTAAACCTTCTTCAATACCAAAGTTATCAAGAACTACTTTTACAATGGGAGCTAAACAGTTGGTTGTACAAGAAGCATTGGAAACAACCGAATCCTTAGCAGAGTCATATTTCTCATGGTTTACTCCCATAACATATGTGGGAATTTCAGCACTTTTTGCAGGGGCAGAAATAACGACTTTTTTACTTCCTGCTGTTAAGTGCTTGCTTGCTCCTTCTAAGGTAGTGAAAAGGCCAGTCGATTCGATAACATAATCCACGCCTAACTCTTTCCAGGGAAGTTTTTCTGGTTCTCTTTCTGCAAAGCATTTGATTTTTTTTCCATTGATGGTAATTCCATCAGAGTCGCTTGCGACATCGCCTTGGAAGCTCCCATGTGTGGAATCATATTTGAAGAGATAAGCTAAGTTATCTGAAGGTACAAGGTCATTGATAGCCACAAACTCTAAATTAGGGTCTGTAATGCCAGAACGCAGTACCAGTCTTCCTATTCTACCAAATCCATTAATTGCAATTTTTGTCATGAGCGAGACTCCTTAAATCCTACCTTTGTAAATTAAGTATATATCTTTTACAGTACAATTTTAGTTCAAGGTTGTAAAGCCTAGTAAATTTTAAAGAAAAATATTAAAAAAGCTCTAAAAATGGATGCGACACAGTATATTCATACACTTATAAA
>JBCCIA010000102.1:0-15447 GCA_039028475.1 Spirochaetota bacterium
CTCCAAGATTTACAGAATAAAATGAAATATGCATGATTAGATTTTCCAGCCATGCTTCTTGTTTAGTTTTTTACCTAACCCCCGCCTTCCCTAATTGGAAGGAGCCGCTTCGCGTTTTGTGTATAAGAGCCTATCTTATAACACTACTACAGGCTCTTGTAGCTTGCTTTTGGTTAAAGAATATACTTATTTTCAGGCACGCTGTAAGTCTGGAGGCTGGTTTTTGAGTAACTTTCAATCAGCAAAAAAGTTACTCCCTTCCCTGGTATCCATGTATAAATGTAAGGAAGGGCAATTAGGTACGCCTTAAAATTAGAAAAAACTTGGGGTTAGGTAATTATCCTAATCTCTGCCTTCCCAGAGAAGACTTTACTTACCTCCAATCACTAAGCAGAAATATTAGTATAGGATATGGATTTCCAGGTCTTTTTTAATTTTATTTTTGATTTATAAAGGGAGCTCTGAAATGTTTCTTGTCGGATAGTTTGGCTTTTTAAACCTGTCCTTAATGGAACAAACCGTTGCTTTTTACACCTTGGGCTGTCGCCTGAATATTTTTGAAACAGATGGCCTCACCAGTGGCTTTCAAAAATTAGGCTATACCAAAGTTCCATTGGAAGAAAACCCTGGAGTGATTGTCATCAATACCTGCACAGTTACCAACAGAGCAGATAGCAAAAACCGCAATATTATCCGCAGTGCCATCAAAAGGCATCCTGGTTCACAGGTTTGGGTAACAGGTTGCTATGCAGAAACAGATAAAGAAGTTATTGAAAAGATTCCTGGTGTGACGGGTGTAGTGGGAAACTCCTTAAAATCGGGATTGCCAGCGCTGGTAGCAGGGCAAACAAGTACTACTAGCTCTACTGAGAATCGTTTTGCCTATTCCGATGTGCTACCACAGGGACATACCAGAGCTTATCTCAAGATCCAAGACGGTTGCAACCGGGTCTGCTCGTACTGTAAAATCCCCCAGGCACGTGGTGTAGGCGTAAGCCGTGGATTCCAGGATGTGCTAGAGCAGGTGCGCTTTTTACAGGACCAAGGTGTGGGCGAGATCATATTGACTGGAGTGAATCTGGGATGGTACCGCGACGCTGATGGACAAAAGAGTTTCAATCGTCTGTTGGCAGAAATTCTCAAATTACTAGAATATTCTCGCTTGCGTATTTCTTCTATCGAGCCTTCTGATGTCAACGAAGGCTTGGCAGATCTAATGCAGCACCCACGTTTTTGCCAATACTTGCACGTTCCCCTACAAAGTGGCAATTCACAAATTCTCAAACAAATGAAACGTAGCTATCGTCGTGAAACGTATTACAAACGTATAGAATTGCTCAAACATAAAAATCCACAGGTGTTTTTGGGAACTGATGTGATCACTGGATTTCCCGGAGAAGGAGAACAGGAGTTCCAGGATAGCTTGTCTTTATTACGAGATCTAGAATTCGCTAAGGTGCATGCATTTCCTTTTTCTGTCCGTAAGGGAACCCGTGCGGAAGCTATGGTCGATGGGATGAGCCGGGAAGAGAAAAAACGTCGTGTAAAAATTCTCAATGAATACTCTAATTCTGCGTATCGGAATTATGGCCAAATGTTCCTCGGACAAAGTCGTGAAGCCATTTTAGAGAGCGATGGGGAATTTCTCACAGATAATTATTTGAAAGTGAAATTAAAAGACCCTTCCCAATTGCAAACTTTAGTGAAAGGCCAATTCGTTGATATCAAACTGATCGATTTCGAAGAAGAACAAAAAATAGGTTTCCAAGGAGAAGTGAATTATGGGTGATTTTCAAATTTTTGCTGCTAAACCAGGGGACGAAGAGGCAATTTTTCAATTGATTCGCGGCCTAGGAGAATACGAAAAACTTTCGCATGAAATTACTGGCTCTAGCCAACTGTTGCGCGAACATCTCTTTGGTGAGAAAACCTTTGCCGAAGCTGTGCTTGCAAAAAGTGGCGATACTCCTGTAGGCTTTGCTTTATTTTTCTATAATTATTCCACTTTTCTTACCAAACCTGGTGTTCATTTAGAAGACCTATTTGTTGTACCGGAATACCGTGGGAAAGGCATCGGCAAGTCTCTTTTGACCAAAGTAGAATCCATCGCTCGTGAACGTGGTTGTGGTAGATTAGAGTGGAATGTCTTGGACTGGAATGAACCTGCGATCGCTTTTTACAAAAAGTATGGAGCGGAAGTATTGCCAGACTGGCGGATTTGTCGAGTCGTACTATAATACCGGCATACCTGCTAGTTTTTGAGTACCTTTGGTAAAAGAGGATAACTCCTGTCCTATACACATTTCTTCTCACCCAGTGGTAAGAAATCTTTTGTTACCCAAAATTTTAAGCAGGTTTCGGTAATTGATCACAGTATTCTTCTTCGAGTTATTGCCGATCTTTCGTTTTTACTGTTCTAACCCCAATGTATAGCTCCTATGGAACTTAATCATAACTTTTAGTTATAAAATATATAAAACCTATTTATTTGCATTATATCTATTTATGTGATAAATTTGCAATTGTAATTAGGAGTTAGAGATGAAGAAAAGAACCTTATACGATAAGATTTGGGATTCAAGGAAGGTCTTCACGGAGGATGGTGAGGATATATTATATGTCGACAGACATCTCATCCACGAGGTGACCTCTCCCCAGGCATTTGCAAGGCTTAAAAAGGAAAATAGACGTTTGCATAGAAAAGATAGAACTTTAGCTATAATGGATCACAACATATCTACGAGATCGAGAAAGATGGCAGACTCTGATGCACTGTCCTTACAGCAAATGAAATTACTCCAAGAAAATACCCAAGAGTTCCAAATCCCTTTACTAGGAATTGATCACCCCGATCAGGGAATCGTTCACGTAGTAGGCCCTGAACTTGGTTTGACGCAACCTGGTACACTTATAGTCTGTGGAGATTCACATACTTCTACTCATGGAGCATTTGGTTCACTCGCCTTTGGAATTGGCACAAGTGAAATTGAGCATGTATTTGCCACCCAGACGATTCGTTTGCAAAAGTCTAAAAACTTTAAAATCGAAGTAAGTGGAAAGTTAAGCAAAAACGTGTCAGCTAAAGACCTTGCTTTGCATATCATCCATTGCATAGGAACGGAGGGTGGACAGGGTTATGTGATAGAATTCTGTGGAGACACAATCACTTCTCTATCTATGGAAGCAAGGATGACCCTCTGCAATATGTGTATAGAAGCCGGGGCAAGAGCCGGACTTATAGCACCGGATAATACCACATTCAAATATCTGCAAGACAAAGACAACTCTCCCAAAGGGGAAGACTGGTACGATGCTGTTGCGAGGTGGAAAGGCTTATTTTCGGATGAAGGAGCGTATTTTGACAAAGAAGTCAGTTTGCACGCAGAAGAATGCCAGCCAAGGGTAAGCTGGGGAACCAACCCCTCTCAATCTGTCGCTATTGGGGAGTCTATTCCCTTCACTGCTACTTTTAAAAATACAGAAGAAAAAAAAGTTGCTAAATTGGCTCTCAAATATATGGGCTTGCAGGAAGGAAAAACGATCAAGGATATACCGGTAGATAAAGTGTTTATAGGCTCTTGTACAAACTCTCGGATAGAAGATTTGAGGGAAGTCGCAAGAGTTGTTAAAGGAAGGAAGATTCATGTGAACGTGCAAGCAATCATTGTTCCAGGTTCTATGAGGGTAAAAAGACAGGCAGAAAACGAAGGACTCGATACAATATTTAAAAAGTCTGGGTTTGAATGGAGATTTTCCGGTTGTTCCCTATGCCTGGCTATGAATGAAGACCGTTTAAATCCACAGGAAAGATGTGCATCCACTTCTAACAGAAATTTTGAAGGACGACAAGGACGTGGAGGAAGAACCCACCTTGTGAGTCCGCATGTAGCAGCAGCAACAGCTATATTTGGAAGATTTGCAACAGTAGATGACTTATAAGGAGATAGTTATGAAAGGTTGGAAAATACATGAAGATCAAATAGTTCCTTTGCTAAGAAATGATATTGATACCGATCAAATTTTACCCAAACAGTTCATGAAGTTAGTGGAAAGGGAAGGCTTTGGCAAACATCTTTTTCACAATTGGAGGTATTTAGACGATGCGGGAAACATTCCCAATCCTGAATTTATAATAAATAGGAAAGAATACTCTGCCAGAACAATCCTTCTTACGGGTGAAAATTTCGGTTGTGGTTCTAGTAGGGAACATGCCCCATGGGCGTTGGCTCAATACGGTTTTAAAGCTATTTTAGCTCCTTCTTTTGCTGACATTTTCTACGGCAATTGTGCAAAAAATGGTATAGCTTTGATCCCTTTAGCAGCAAAAACCATTCAATGTATCATGGAAACAATTGGCAAAGACAAGGAAAAGACAGTTCAAATCAATTTACCAGCAAGGAAAGTTGTTTTTGACAATAAGGAATTTTCTTTCCGTATGGAACCCCATTTTGCTCAGCGAATTATAAATGATTTGGATGATATAGAGCTAACACTAAGACATAAAGATAAAATTTTAAAATTTGAAAAAAATAAGTTATTTGTCTAATGCAAAGAGAAAGAGTCCGGTAAGTACTAGACACTCTTACCGGGCTTTTTGTTTTTTTATTGTTCTACGCAGAGGAGGTAACGAGACTCAGAGCAACTTGGTGAAACATCGCGGGTTCTGATCGAGGTATAGTCGGTTTGATCGCTATAGCCTACTTTGCCTTCCCCTGATGTCACTGCCCATTTGGTACAATTCCCAGCTGAATCATCATACACTACCCAATTTCCATACCCAGGCCAACCGGAATACGACATACCTGTCCAATACTGCTTTTGGATGCCACTATCAAAGGGATTGCTAGCCGTGCCATAATCAAAAATTCCGGCATCGTTGGTAATGAATAGATAGGCGGAGTCACTCGAACGAACATAGATAGAGTTTGCTTTCATCACCCAGTCTATGTTTTGGCTTGCATCCGTACAATCAGAAGAGGTACAGGCGATTCTACTTCCTGATGCAACTACTAGAGCTTTGTAACTGCTACTATCGGGTTTATTAGTATCTGCATTACAGAGGCTGTCTGCTCCTGCGGGACCATCTGAACCTGAACCGTTAGTTTTGAGATCACCTGTGTGTTTGGAAGCGGTAACAAATATTTTGTACAATGTAGCTTGCACTGCAATGGTTAGAGTAACAGAGCTGGGTCCTCCGGTCATAGTAGGTGTTATGGTATAACTTGTAGAGGTTGATATCACAGTTGGGGTACCACTGATATCACAGGTGGAAGATAAACTCAAACCAGTCGGCAGAGTAGGACTGGAACTACACGCGGTAATCGAAGTAGCACCTGTAGGCGATATGGTAGTAATCGCTGAATTTTGTTTGAAGGCAAAGGTACTTGAGGAATAGAAAGTATTTACTGTAACTACAATGTCCGCTGTAGTACTGCCGTGAGTATTGCTAGCTGTGATGGTATGAGTAGTGGCCGCCTGTGTAGCTGTAGGGGTTCCGCTGATTGCACAGGTTGTACTGTCAATGCTCAAACCGCTAGGCAAAGTAGGACTCGCGGAACAAGAGGTTACAGTCCCCGAAACCGTTGGAGTGGCCGTCGTGATCGCTGCGTCTTTTACATAAGTATACGGACTACCGGAATAGCTTAGGGACGAGGGAGGAGTACTACTCACTGTGATATTAATAGTAGCCGTAGTGCTGCCATAAGAGTTGGAAGCCGTGATCGTATGATCGGTTGCACTTTGGTCTGCTGTCGGTGTTCCACTCAATACGCAAGTGGAAGATAGAGACAATCCAGTTGGCAAAGTTGGTGAGGCTGCGCAAGAGGTTACAGTGCCTGAATAGCTAGGCGTCACGCTGCTAATTGCTGTACCATTGTCATAGGAATAAGGACTTCCCGTGTAGGTAAGACTGGAGGGCGGGATACCATTCACGGTAATGTTGATTGTCGCAGTAGTGCTACCATAGGAATTCGCAGCTGTGATTGTATGGTCGGTTGCCGATTGTGTAGCCGTAGGAGTACCACTGATGGCACAAGTAGTACTATCAATACTCAAACCTGTTGGCAAAGTGGGACTCGCGGTGCAGGAGGTAACACTGCCAGAAAAGGTGGGCGTATTTGTAGTAATTGCTGTAGTCTTTGTATAGGTATAGGGGCTGCCGGAATATGTCAGTGAAGAAGGCGGCACACTGTCTATTGTAATACTGATAGTTGTCGTCGTACTTCCGTAAGAATTAGAAGCTGTGATGGTATACGTTGCCGCGCTTTGTGTAGCTGTGGGGGTTCCACTGATAGCACAAGTGGTACTATCGATAGTCAAACCAGTAGGTAAAGTGGGACTCGCTGCGCAAGAAGTGACATCGCCGGAAACAGTGGGGGTATTGGTTGCGATTGCAGCATCTTTCGTATAGGTATAAGGACTACCGGAATATGTCAGCGAAGAAGGTGGTACACTACTCACTGTAATATTGATTGTCGCAGTGGTACTACCATAGGCATTACTGGCTGTAATGGTATAATCCGTTGTACTTTGATCTGCCGTTGGAGTGCCACTCAATGCACAGGTGGATGAGAGAGATAAGCCCGTTGGTAGAGAAGGTGAAACAGAACAAGAGGAAATACTTCCGCTATAACTAGGGGTTGCTGTGCTGATGGCTGTGCCGTTTGTATACGAATAAGGGCTTCCCGAGTAAGTTAGGTCTGATGGCGGATCGGCACTAATAGTGATTGAAATCTCAGCTGTCGTAGAGCCACTGCTATTGTTCGCTGTTATTGTGTAAGTACCTGCGTCTTGCAATGTTGTGGGGGTACCACTCAAAGTGCAGGTGCTTGTATCCAAAACTAAACCATCGGGAAGAGTTGGGCTACAACTGCAATCAGTAATACTACCTGTATAGTTCGGTGTAATGGTACCTATGTCAGTATTTTGGCTAAAGGTATACGGACTGTTTTCATAATTTAGAGCACTTGGAGCGGATGTGGTAGATTCGAATAGGCTAAAAAATCCTAGTATTTCCATATTGGGCGATTTGGGAACACAAGACAAGAATATGAGTACACTAAGTGAAGCAATAAGATTGCCCTTGGTAAACGCTTTGAAATATTTCATTTTTAACCTTAAAAGCGTACTCTTTTTTAGTATATCTGGAAGAGTTTACTCTTAGAAACTATAAAAGAATACAATACATAACTAATATAACAAGGCAAATGCTAAAATTTTCTGAAATATTTTGTTTATTTAATTTTAGAGAAAAAAACACAGCAAAAATAATTACAGAAAGTGTAAACCGGTCCAGGTTTGACCGATTTACCAGTGTTCTTACTTAAGAATGTTGAGTTCTTTCAATTTGGTAACAACTACTTTGGTGAAGTCATTGACTAGTGGCAGGTTCCAAGGGTAAGGGATGGTAACATCAAATTCTAAATAATCCTGCACTGGTTCTCCCTCTTTTTTGTTTTCTTTGAGAATGTCTTGCAATTGGAATGCGTCGATCGTGAAAGAAATGTGCAATCCAGCCTCTTCTTTGCTATACACCTTGCGGACAAGCTGCAATTGTCGAGGCTCAGGTTCGACCTTGCCTTTTTCCTTCTCTTTTTCCAGCTTTTCCATAACCTCAAAAGCCTTATCTACATCCGATTCGGTATGTTTCTTTCTAGGTCTTGGAGCTTTTTTAACAGGCTTTTCCTGAGCCGCCGCCTCGACCTTCTCGTCGGTTGGCTTGCTTGCCGTTTGTTTTTCTTTGCTTTCCGTCGTTTTTTGGGAAGGATCGAGTTTTTTACGTTTTTTAGGTATCGCCATGACCATGCTCCATGATTTGAATGATTTTTTCAGCTATAATTTCCATATCTTGGTTGGCTTTTTCTGCCTGTTGTAGGAGTTTCTTATTAGACTTCACAGAATCTGTATAGTCGTAAAGATTCATCCCTTCACGGTTAAAATTCTCGTACAAACCGCGCGAAGGGTAAACCGCATCTACACAACCTACATAATCAGGTAAAATATCGACAAAGTAGTCTAAAATGCGTGTTTTTTTGGTCTGTGGGTTGGTAAAAGAAGGGAGAACAAAATAAGCCCCCTTCTTTTCTGGATGGTTTTTGATGATTTCCTTCATAATGGGCAGGAGGTTGTCGGCAAATGCACTTTCATCGTTATTGGAGATGCGCATGGGAAATACAACGATATCCGAAAAGGCGCAGGCAAAGCGTGTATGTAGCTTACTGGTACTCTCACCAGGGGTGTCTAAAACAACGAGCTGGTTGTGAACAGCAATAGATTTGATACCCTCTTGGATGACTTCTCTTTGCGTACTGGAAATATGGTGAAAGGAAACTTTAGAATTTTCAAGTTGGTTCTCCTCTCTTTCCGCCCACCAGTTTTTCAAAGTTCCTTGCGGGTCAAGCTCTACCAGGGCAATAGAGTCAAAATGGTTCAGCACGGCCTTAGTAAAAACCGTGTTCATAGCGAGAGTACTTTTTCCAGTCCCTCCCTTTGTCTGCACAAAGCTCAATATCATGGGGAATTTCCTACCTTATGTCTCTTGCCAGGATATAAGAAGGCTGAATTATTTCCAGAAAAATATTTCTTAGTTTATAATAGACTGATACATGCCGAAGAGAAAGTTTCCTTGTGAAAAAGGTCAAGTCTGGTAGTATGGAAAACACGAGAAGGAACTTTATGCATATTTCAACCGTTTTAGAAGAGAACAAACCATGCCTCAGCTTTGAATTTTTTCCACCAAAGACCGAAAAAGCTGCTGAACGCCTCTACCAATCCATGGAAGACCTTATGGGTCTCAAGCCAGGTTACGTCAGTGTGACTTATGGTGCGGGTGGCTCGACGCGGGAGTTGACACATGACCTTTTACTCAAGTTGAAAAGCGAAACAGATCTAACGATTGTTTCCCACCTAACCTGCGTAGGTTCCACACGCGCGGAAATTAAGGAAATTCTCCAACGCTACCATGAAAATGGAATCCGTAATATCATGGCCTTACGCGGTGACCCCCCCAAGGGACAAAGCCAGTTTGTCTCAGTACCCAATGGTTTCACCTATGCATCTGAATTGGTAGGATTTATCAAAAAGTATTTTCCAGATATGGGAGTTGGAGTTGCCGGGTTTCCCGAGGGCCATCCAGATACACCGAATCGTTTGAAGGAAATCGAATACCTCAAACAGAAGGTAGACGAAGGAGCCGATTACATATGTACACAGCTTTTCTTTGACAACCGAGATTATTACGACTATTGTGAACGCTGCGAAATCGCTGGGATTCGTATCCCCATTGTTGCGGGCATCATGCCTATTACCTCTTTGAAAGGCATGCAGAGGATGGCTCAGCTATCTTTAGGTTCGCGTTATCCGGCTCGTCTTTTACGCGCACTGGCTCGTGCTGAAAACGATGAATATGCCGAGAAGGTTGGAGTGCATTGGGCAACAGAGCAGGTGAGCGATCTCATCGACAATGGGGTGCGTGGCATACACTTCTACACATTGAACAAATCTGATGCAACGGTGAAGATCTACGAGGCAATTGGTATACGCTCGTCTGATGCCTTGCAAAAGAATATTCTCAATCCGGTCTAAGCTATGAATCTGCGGATACGTCATGTGTCCCTCAAGACCCAAGAATACAGAACTCCTGAAAAAGTATTTCAACCACTTGCAAACCAGCCCTACGCAGTACTGCTAACTGGTGAAGGTGCCTGTGGGGTCGCAGAATCATCTCTCATTGCGACCCAACCACAATTTGTTCTTTTCTATGAAGAAGGCTTTCAGACATACCCAGAGCAAAAACTCTCGCGTGGCTTTTGGCAGGTACAACAGCAAGTGCTGGCCGCGACAAACTTTCATAACTATGCCTTTCCCATAAATCGTTGTGGTATTATTGGCTATCTCACCTACAATAGCAAAAAATTTACCGAAGACTTGCCAAAGCTGGTACGAAGTGATTACCAAATTCCTTTAATGCAGATGGTCTTGTACCGGCATTACATGTATTTTGACCATGCACAGCATAGCTTGTATGAAATCTACCTTGACTATGAAACAGAACCTGCAAAAGCATTCGTGCCAAATACATTTGTAAGGACGGGAGATTTTTATTTAGGAAGTCTGCAAAGTGATATAGGGCAGAAGGAGTATTTAGAAAAGATCAAAAGTATCCAAGCTGCAATACGCCGAGGAGAAGTTTACGAGGTAAACCTATCGCGGCGTATCCAAGCAGAGTTTCGTGGCAACCCCTATAGTTTTTTTCAGGCTCTGTACCACAAAAATCCAGCTCCTTTCTCCGTGTTTTGGAATATGCCAGAATTTCAGATACTCTCGACCTCGCCAGAGCTGTTTTTACGAGCAGAACAGCGGCAGGTGCAAACGCGGCCAATTAAAGGGACGGCTCCACGTGGTCTAACAAAAGAAGAAGATAGGCAGAATCGTAACAAACTCTATGCCAATGAAAAAGAACAAGCCGAGCTGTATATGATTGTCGATCTCTTGCGCAATGATTTGGGAAAAGTCTCCGAATTTGCCAGTGTTGTTGTCGATGCCAAGAAAAAGCTCGAAACCTATAGGCAAGTTCATCATTTGGTATCCATAATACGTTCTCGCCTAATACAGGGAATCACCTATATTGATCTTCTTAAAGCCTGTTTTCCTGGAGGCTCTATCACAGGATGTCCTAAAATTCGTTGTATGCAGATCCTAGAAGAATTAGAGGTCTACGAGCGAAACCTCTATACCGGCACGATCTATGTTATGAACCAAGACTATTGCAACAGTAATATTGCAATCCGCAGTGGAATTATCAAAGATGGTTGGTGCTACTTTCACACTGGTGGAGCGATCACTATAGATTCGGACCCACAAAAAGAATACCAAGAAACTGAGCATAAAATTAGGCATTTTCTGGAATTAGCTGCCTCTTACACTGTGCCTGAAAAGAAGCATATTCTTTAACCAAAGACAAACTGCAAGAGCCTATAGCAAATAGGCTTATCTCTGATTCACTACAACGAACCCTAAATGAAAGTTCAAAAAAACTTTTTTGAAGATATCATATCTCAATAATGATATTGACGAGTATTGGAACATTTTTTTAATGGCCCTGAATTCCATTGACTTATATGAGAAAAGTAATATGAATTATAATAAATATTGAATTTTTGACTTATTTTGGTTTGCAAATATTGTTATATGTACAAGATTAGTGTTAAAGGGGTATAATAATGGAGAAAGTAAGATTTAGACAAAAAGAAAGTGCTGCATTAGCAAATATACAGAATAGTATGCAAAATAGCGCGGGTACAAGTCAGCTCACATTCTACTATTTACAGACTGACTGGGAAGTAGGTGTCGCCCAGCAGGACGAGTTTGTTCTCTATAATGTCGCCGATGGCATGTCCTATCGTATGAATTATGAATATGGTACTGGTTTTAAGGCAGTTTTCTACTATCCCGAAGATACAATCCAGACCTTCCGTCTCGCCAAAAATGGTGTAATCCTTATGGATAGGATTGAAGTTCGCGTTGTTTCTATGCCGGATGCAGACCCCGAAGATACACATTTTCTTTCTATATACTTTTATAGCAATGCTAAAGATTTGCGCATTTATGAGCACCGTTTTGAATTAGGAGTTCTGAATAGGCCCTATCTCAATGAAAACTTTGCCCTACACTTTAGAGTGGATGCTTCTGCCGCGTTTCCCTTAGAAAATATTGTCGAATGCAATGTCGAATTCAAGAATGTTTCTTTCCTGTATCAGTTGGAGCAAGTGGGCAATTCACGCATTTATGAAGGTACCTATTTATTTCCAGCCCCACGTTTTTCCCCAGAGTATAGGTTCGGTTTGTATGAGGCTTTTGCTGATACACCTTCTGCCGTTTCTGGTGGTGGTGAGTATTTAGCACATACCGTTCCTATAGAAGCAGGGGACTGTACGGTCAATGCAACAACAGATTGGAAGTATTCTGTGGATGGCTTTTGTCCTGTTGGAGAAGCCTTTGGAGAACTTGTGAATTGCTGAGGTAAAACCAGTCCTTTCAAGAGTAGTGTAAGTGCTTTTTCCATATTTCTGGGTTTCTGGAGGTATAGAAAACTTGCAAAAATTGAATTGAATATTTATCTTGATTCATTACGAGAGTACTTTCACAAAAGGATACTATACAATGAGAGAAATTGTCACTATACTATTCGATGACTTTGAAACTTTGGATGTATTTGGCCCTATTGAAATACTGGGAAGGCTGAAAGAATATTTTGACCCACAATTTTATTCTTTGGCAGGAGGAACAATTACGAGTAGCCACAAGGTTCCTATCGTTACAAGACCGATAAGCGAGTTGCAAGAGAGTTCGTATATTCTGTTTATCCCAGGTGGAATTGGCACCAGAAAGTTGGTAAAGGATGAAGCCTTTATCCAAGTACTATCCACATTAGCAGGGAAAGCTGAATTTATTTTGACAGTTTGTACCGGGTCAGGACTCTTTGCAAAAACAGGACTATTGTCTGGTAAGCGGGCGACTTCCAACAAAAAAGCGTTTGCATGGGTTAGAAGTCTCCAGCAGGATGTGAATTGGGTTCAGAAAGCTAGGTGGACGGTAGACGGGAACATATACACAAGTGCCGGAGTGAGTGCAGGCATGGATATGACACTGCAATTTGTAGCTGATATTTTAGGCTATAATGTCGCAAAACAGCAGAGTATTGAAATAGAGTATGACTGGAAAGAAACCCCCTCCTGGGATCCTTTTGCGGATTTGTACGAATAGAACTTCTTATGTTTTTCGATTATTGATCTGTGAAATAGCTTAAAAAGTGCGTTTCGCAAAAAGGAATAAATATGTTCGAAGAATTGACCAATTGGAAAAACTTGCGGGAAGCTGCTGATAAAGATAGCTTGCCCGATTTGATGGGAAGTATACTGGAGGGTTGCAAAATAGACTCTTTAGAGGAAGGAAAAAAAAGTGCTCTACGAAGTTTACACCATGCCTTAATCGCGAATAAAGGATTTATCACTCGTTATCCCGAAACACTTTTTCAATGCCTTTTCAATACTCTTATTTCTCAAGCTGAAGAAAATCGTGAAATAATGCATTTACTTACTAGTTGGCAGGAGGCTGGAGCTGATAAAGAGTACCCTTGGTTGCGTAATCTTAGGGTATCTACGCAAGGTTTTTATCATACATACAATGCACCTGCGGAGCCTATATATATCGAATATACATCTGATGGTACTATCTAGAATTGTCTAATGGCAAGGCGGGTATAATCAATTGGGAAACAGGTGAGTTGGAAAAATGGCTCTATACTAGCTCCACGGAATCCATAAATTGCCTGCCAATCATCTCCTACTACGGTAAGTTTTTGCGGCTGTAGCATTTGTAACCATTCCAATTGTGTCAGGTCGGTATCTTGGAATTCATCGACAATGACTCGTTTGACCTCTTGTTTGGCTTGTTTGGCCCAGTCTGTTTTATTTTGCATAGCTTTTAGGTAGACGCTCACAAGATCATCGAAGTCGAGTAAGTTATTTTTTTCTTTATAACTCTGGTAAACTTGTAGGAGTTCCTGTTCTAGGTCTGGGAAGTGAGTCTTTAGAAAGGAAGAATTGCTTTGTAAGAAGAAATCATAGGGAATGCCCCCAATAATGTATTTTTTTTCCATAAAGAATTTACGGAAGATTTTTTCTTTATCCTTTGGCAATAGGATATGCATACCTTCTTTACTGTACTTGGGATGGTATTTCTTGAGAATGTACAAGCAATACGCATGAAAGGTTTGGATTCGTACCTGGTGTTTGCCTACGGTTTTTACTAGCCTATTGGAGATTTCTTTGACCGCTTTTTTGGAGAAAGTGATCACTAATATTCCTTTCTGTTCTTCTTGCCCTTCTTGGATGATCTTAGCTAGCATTTGGATCATGGTAAAGGTTTTTCCCGAACCTGCACCAGCAATCACCTGTTGGTAGGCTCCATCATACTCGATTACTTGTTGTTGTTCTTTGCTATACTGCATACTAGTACAAGTAAAAATTACTGTTAGGTAGATTTTTTTTATGGGAGCTAGTAACTAAGAAAATGAATTTTTTAGTTTTACGAGTAATTCGGTGGGATAACCTTATGGTCTACTTAAGTGAATAAGGAACATTTCTCGAAAGATACACTAAATACATATAATAGTATTATTATTACCATTATATGTATTATTGACTTTTATAACACTTAACACGAATTTTTATATTATTTTTGAGGTTTTTTAAATAAAGTTTGACAAATATATAGAAATGTTTAATTTTTGTAAAAAGGGGTTTATAATGAGTAATGTAGTATTTAGAACAATAAATGTAAATCTTCCACCAGTTAAGGATCAACAGGGTTCTTTCACCGGAACAACACAAATTTCTGGGGAGAATATTATAAGTGTGGATGGCTGCCTAAAAGGTTGGCAGATTCAGTATACAGATACTGGCCGTGCTATGACTTTCGTCAATGCTTTCATTAAAATACAAAGTGTAACCTTTAGTGGACATACGGTTACATATTCGGTTATTTATGGCCTTCAAGACGAAGGGGGGACATTTGATTGGCAGTATCAGGGAGAATGTGATATCTTATTAATAGTAGCAACAGCGAGCAATTAATTTTTGCTTATTCTGAATCGCAAAACAAGACTTTTATAGTAAGATTTATACAATATTATGTTTTAAGGAGTAAAAAATCCCTTGGTGCAAAATTGTTCTTATAATGCATCAGGGGCTTTGAACCAAAAAGTTGATGTGACTTTAAATTCTTACTCAGGCCAAAAGCTTACGTCATCCAAAAAAATGTGGTAGATATGAATCACAGCAAAGTAACTTTTATAACAAGAATGGAGTTTTGTACAATCCAAGGTAGGAAGTATGCTAGGCTTTTTCGAATAAAAAATTAGAAATTGACAATACTGAGTATTCGATCTAATATTAGGAATCAATATAAGAGTCTGCCCTAAAAACAAACTAAAGGCTCTTGTAGCTTGCCTTTCATATAAGAATAAATAGGTTTTAGGACACACTGTAAGGACATTAAACATGTCAAAGAGAATTATTCTATTCATTGGGCTAATTTCCTTGTTGTAGCGGACTTACCTAGGGATAGGGACTTTATTGTGTTTTTCTATTCATACTTTCTTTTTTTATGTACTAGACTATTAGTGAAAAATAATTGGAGTAAGCTAGAAAATAGATGTTTTAGCATTAAACGCGACTACCTCATATTCAGCAATTTACATAATACCCAATTATTTATCAAAATAGCTAGCTTTTTATAGCTTAGTCACCACATTTGTTTCTCAGAAATGTAACTATATTTCCAACTGTAGAAAAAATGAGAAAATTTCCATTGATTTTTTTAAAAAATAACAAAAAGACACTTATCTGCAATAAATAGTAATAATATTACTAAGAAATGGAAATTTAC
>JBCCIA010000103.1:0-15367 GCA_039028475.1 Spirochaetota bacterium
CAATTAGAGAATAAGAAAATACTAATTTTAGAGAGACATTTTCAGGTAGGTGGTTTTACCCATACGTTTCAACGCAAAAGAAAATACGAATGGGATGTGGGCTTGCATTATGTGGGTCAGTTGGGGGAAGATGGGGATCTGAAAAAGGCTTTTGATTTTTTAACCCGTGGACAGTTGAAGTGGGCAGAAATGCCAGATGTATTTGATAAATTTGTCTATCCAGATTTTACTTTTGAGGTTCGTAAAGGCAGAAATAATTTCCGTAACGACTTGATAAAAACATTTCCTCACGAAGAAAAAGCTATACGACAATACTTTTATGATCTAGACAGGGTCAACACCTGGTTCAAAATCAACGAAACTAAGAAAAATGTCCCTGATTTTATTCGTCCTTTATTCAACCTATTGCCCGATGAGAAGGACTTTGCTTTACAAACTGTAGCGGAGTATATGAACAAGAGCTTTGAGGACGAAAGGTTAAAAGCTATTCTGGTTTCCCAATGGGGTGATTATGGCATTCCTCCTGCTAAGGCTGCTTTTGCAATTCATTGTATCCTTGTTTCCCATTATTTTAAAGGTGCGTTTTACCCAGTTGGTGGTTCTGGTCAAATTGCAGAAACAATGCTACCTATTATCCAGGAGAAGGGTGGTCATATCTTACTCAATCATCGTGTTGACGAGATACTTATCGAGAGTGGCAAAGCTGTAGGTGTCAGGGCAGAATACCTTCGCGCCGGAGAAGAAGAGGAACCTATTAAAGAATTTCGTGCTCCTCTAATTATCTCTGGGGCAGGTGCATATATTACCTATGAGCGTTTGTTAAAAAATTATGAGGATAATCCTTATAGAGAAGGGCTTCGATCCTTTGATACAAAAAATCAAACTACAGCCCACATATCCATGTATTTAGGGTTAAAAGACAGTCCTGCCAAATTAGGTTTTGGCGGAGAGAACCACTGGATATTTAGCAGTTTAGACCATGATGCCTCTTTTGCAGGGAGGAATTCCTGGATCCATAAAGATGGTCCCCTTATGTGTTATCTTTCTTTTCCCTCCTTAAAGGACCCGCAGGCAAAAGCGCATACAGCCGAGTTGATTACTTTTGTAGATTATGAAGCCTTTTCTAAGTGGCAGGATACAAAATGGACGAAACGCGGAGAAGATTATAAACTATTGAAAGAAAAAATTGCAGAGGGAATGATTTCCTTTATTGAGAAACACTATCCTGGTTTCCGTGATTTGATTGAATACCAGGAGTTATCCACCCCATTGACTACGGTTTCTATGACTGGTCATCACCGGGCGACAATTTATGGCCTTGCTGGAACTCCGGACCGTTTTGATAATGAAAAGTCTCCCTGGTGCCAGGCACGTACTCCGATAAAAGGTCTCTACCTAACTGGCTCAGAAGCCTCAGCCTGGGGAATAGCCGGTGCGATGCTTAGTGGCTATGTTACAGCTACACATTTACTCCAACCCTGGAATATGCCCAAAATACTCAGCCTTCTTGCTCATTCACCTCCTATAAAAGAAGATGGTAAGGATAACCCGGCGGAAGGTATCGATAACTTTAACAAGATAAAAAAAGAAAGTACAGCTCCGATTGTAAAGGAAGAGAAACAGTTAGAAGGGGTAAGCTAAGGTTTGTTTGCAAATGCTTCTTCTCGCAATTCAAACAGACCGTGGTCAAAGGGACGTTGTGGTGCTTTTTGTTTAAGTATGAGAGACTCAAGTTTTCCTTGCTTGGCTAGTGATTTGGCACGGAAATGGCAATAAGGGTTGTTGCCAGGTTTGCCAAACAACGAGTGTGCGGTAAAACTACACCCTCCCAAGCAAGTTTCTGCAAACGGGCATGTCTTGCAAAAGCCCCATAGGTCTTCTACACTACGATTGCGGGTAAATGCAAGTTCTTGTGAGTTCTGCCAAATTTCTTGCAGACTCTTTTCCCGAATTGTTCCACCCACATAGGAGTCTGTCTGTAGAGAAGGGCAACCCTTTATTGCACCGTTCGACTCAATACCCATCACAAAGCGGCCGGCTTGGCAGCCTAACCAGTGGTCGTTGTCATTGGGGTGGAAGGAGCGTAGTAGGGCTTCCTCGGGACCGAAGTAGCCCAAGTTATTGCCAGGTAAGAGTAAAATCCCCTCCGAGTTGGCCCGCTTTTTTAGTTTTTCGATACGAGGCATCAGCGATAAGAGGTCGTAAGGTTGCAATAACATATCAGGTCGGTCCGCCGCTCTGCCCAAGGGGGTGGTGATTTGCAGTTGCCAACTACTCACACCATATTCCTGCAAATGTAGGTATACGTCTTCTAAATCGTCACAATTGTAGCGATTGATGTTCATATTGCTGGAAAGACCACAACCTGCATTGCCGAAGTGCTCCAGAGCTTTTGTGGCTGCTTGGAAGCTATTCTTAGCACGGCGGATACGGTTGTGGCTGTCCGCCAGGCCATCGATGCTGACGGAAACATTGTGCAGGCCACTGTCTACGGCTTTTTGCGCAAGTTCCGCGGTGATTCCCCTGCCTCCAGTAGTCATACTCACCCGCACTCCACCTTTCGCTAAGGCTTGCACAATCGAGAAAAAGCCTTTGTAGAGATAAGCTTCTCCACCAATGAGCACGACTTCCCGTGTTTTCATCGCTAGGATTTGTTCGGCTAAGCCTAAGGCCTCTTCTAAAGAAAGCTCGTCATTGCGTGGGCTACCTGCACGTGAGCCACAGTGGGCACAGGCATGGTCACAGCTCAGGGTTAATTCCCAAACTACATAGGCAGGAAAAAACTCCTCTTGTTTCTCAGAAATACGGCGGTGGCTCATAAAAAGGTCTGCTAGAAACAGAAATCCTATTTCTTAGGTTTTTTGCCTTTGTTGGCGATGGTATCTGCTTTATTTTCGGTGTTTTTAGTATCTGTAGCAGAATCTTTTAGCATAGCATCGCGTAGATTTGTTTGGCTGCGAGGGGGTGCTCCATAGCAGGCCATAAGTGTCATCGAAGCGCTGCTAATGGTGAGGCCATAGAGAACTTTTTTCATCGTAGTTCGGAATTTGGATGGATGATCTAGGTTCGCACCACAATTGGGACATTGTTGTTGTGAATCAGGGATGAAACCATTACAATTATTACAAGTTTGCATATTTGTTCCTCTTTTGTATGGACTATTTAAGAAAATTTACAAGAATCAAGCAATGAAAAATCTTATTTCTGTTTCGTTTTCTTTATTTACTCATCCAGTATAGTAGACAAAATTTAGTAGGCATTGCGGTCAAAAAGAGAGCGTAGAGGGGTCAGAAGGACAATCTTAATGTCAAAGAAAAGTGACCAGTTTTCGATGTAAAAAATATCGGCTTGGATTCTTTCATCAATAGAGGTATCGCCACGCAGACCATTTACCTGTGCCCAACCGGTGATGCCCGCTTTAACAGCGTGTCTTCGCATGTAGTTTTTATGCTTTGTCTTGAACTGTTCCACGAAATGCGGTCTTTCTGGCCGTGGACCTACAACTGACATGCTTCCCATAAGGGAGTTGAAGAACTGCGGCGTCTCGTCTAAAGACACTTTGCGTAAGAATTTTCCCACACGCGTAACCCTAGGGTCGTTTTGCACGGTCCAAAGTGTATCCGATTGTGTTTTTTCTTGCACATACATGGTACGAAATTTGAGCATATTGATTTTTCGGTTGTCTAGGCCAACACGTTCTTGTTTGAGAAAAATAGGACCTTTGGAATCTAACTTTATCGCAATAGCGATGAGTAGGTAAATGGGGGAGAAAAATACCACGAAAAATAAGGAGAAAATTAGATCAAAAGTCCTCTTGATAAATTGGTTGTAGCCCAAACGGATCGGTATATCGCGGATAGAAATTACCGGCACACCGTCAATGCTTTCAAAACGGCCTTTGGCAGTGATGAATTCTGTATAATCTGGTACTACCTTTAAATCAATCCCCTCGCTGTCACATATGTCTATGATGTCTTTTAGATATTCGGCGTCGAGGTAGGACAAAGCAAAAATAACGATGTCTATACCCGATTCTTGGATGATTCTCTGACAATTTTCTATCGTTCCCAGTATTTTTCCTTGGAAATCATTAGGGGACTCTGCTTGGCTTTTGAGTTGCAGGTAACCATTTACTTTATAGCCGTAGATGGTATGTTTCTCAAAAATTTCTGTAATTTGCTGTGCTGGTCTACCGGTACCTATAATGAGAACACTCCGTAAATTGTAGCCTTTTTGGCGAAGTTTTGTGAGAACCTTACGGAAAATATAATGGGAAATGGTAGTGAGAACAATATTGGTGATCGTATAATTTAGAATGACAAGACGGGAAAAGCTGTCTCCACGGAAAAAGAATAGCAAAGAAAGGATTACCAGTAGGTTTAGTGTAACGCCTGTTGTAATTCCAATAAACTCATCAATGTAGGATAGACCCCGACGTGGATGGTACAGCTCGATAGAAATGAAAGCAAGTATTTGCGTTACAGAAAGGATAATACCTAAGGATAAATAGCTGAGCCAAGAGTAGTAAAATATCTCTCCTTGCAAGTATTTGCGTAGCAAAAACGCTACTGCGAAGCTAACAATAGCTGTAAACAAATCCAGCAAAATGAAAACAATTTTAAAAGTTTGGCTTCTTTCTTTTAGCATTGCGATTACTCCGAGGAAATGGAAGAACGAAGAGAACTGCCATCCAAAGGACGCTTACGAAAACGATATAGGCGTACCCGTGACTCTTGTAAACTACTTTGCTGGCCAAAACCGATGTTGGTAAGTGAGACCATCGCAAAGACGGCTTGGTCATAGAATGTGATTTGGCTGTCTAAGGAAGCTCCACCAGCGATGGAACGCAAATCCATACTATAGCCTAGTTTGAAATCAAAGTTGTGCAAATTGTGTTTATAGGTAATTTGGAACCTATGTAAGTTAAAGGCTGTATTTTGCCGAGCTTCCTGACCTGCTAAACCGGTACCGTCGATCACATCTTGGCCAATGTTCGTCGGTTGGTAAATAGGGTTGGTTGAGTTGGCGTAGGCATTGGCTATACTCGCACTATCTAAGCCATTGCGAAAGTAGGACTGGTTGCCGATATAATCTGAATACCGCCAGGGTTGCGTGACACGCGAGTCAACTTCAATTTCTAAACCAGTAAAACGTGTAAATTGGAAGTCGGTTTGGAAATACACTCGGTAGCTATCCATATAATTCCCCTTATAAAAATGGTACCAGGTACTACCAATTTCCAAACGATTGATCTTACGAATCAATGGCAAGCGAAAACCGCCCATTTGGTAGCCTAAAGTAAGGTTGTTGTATAGAGGGTCTTTCTGTGGGGTATGGTAGACAAAATCATTATTATAGAATACCCCTGAGAAGAAGCTACGACGCTTTTCTAATAGTGTGGCTCGTGAACTTTTGAATCCATCCAAAAAGTCATAGTAACCACCTACTCGAAAGATAGTAAAATACCAACGTTCTGCATTGGTAGGGTGCGGCTCATAATCACTAGCAAACTGTCGCAAATCGCGGATGGTACTGAGTGATACCTCCAAATATTCTAGGGAGTTGCTGGAAAGTGTAAATTCAGTTTCGTGGACCCTATCTTGTGAACCCGGAGGGCTGAACTGATCACTGGTTTGTTGCAAGGTTTCATCTGGCAATTCTGCTTTTGTGGACTGGATCCTACGGTAGTCGGCAGTGAATAACAAAGCGGGAACTCCAGCGCGAAAGATATGGTTATTGCGTAAATACTGGTAGGAGTCTCGTTTCAAACTGCGGTCTAAGGCGATATCTCCTTGGGTTAGTTCTGCACTGGAGTCGGGTCTTTCCGCACTTCTTTTGAATGCACCGTAGTACAATCCAGGAGAGAAGCTGATATAGCTACCATAGTACATGGTTGTCTTAAAGCCAGTTTCACCATTGGTAAAGTATTCGGTGCGCAATAGGCTCGCCTTGTATCTGCCCCAAGGGTCTTCAAAGTTGGTAAAGTCAGGAGGAAGCGGAAATTTCAGTTGTTCTTTGACTGGTGCACCGTAGTAACGCCGAACGGATGTTAGCACATTGATATCCCAATAGACGGGGGAGTGGAAGTAAGGCAAGCGGGTAATTTCACTAGAGTTTTTTAAAGAGAATCTGGGAATTTCATCAAAAATTGGAAAAAAATCAGAACGGTCGCGAGGTGCTAGTATATTGTAATTGTTTAATCTTTGCGTGAGTAGATTTATCGATAGGTCCCCTCTGGATTCAGTGTAATCAAATTTCCACTCTGTATTCTGTTTGAAGAAAGGCTGCCGTTGGTTTCTCTGGGTATATATTGCTTGTAGAGTATTGGAAGGTTGGTATCTATAGCCAAATTCATATTCATAGGCAGGGTTGCTATAATTTTCCAATTTTATTTGGACATTCCTGGTACCGTCTTTAAAAGCATTGTTCTTTTTAATATTTGCTAGTAGATTGATTTTAGTCCAGGCTTCATTTTCTTCCCCATACTCACGGATTGGATTGGGAGCAGAGCCTGGGTTATTGAGGTTTAGCCATTCTTGTACGCTAATGAGGCATCTTCTACCTTGTCGGATACATAAATCTCCCTTATCAACTTGGTTGGTTACGACTACATTTCCTACACCGCCATTGCGAAATCTGGTAGCGAATGCAGTTGTCACTTCGTTTCTTTTATAATTTGCATATCCTAAGTCTAAGCGGTAATTGAGCCAAGGGCTTTGTTTCCAAAATTCTAAACCTACGGCTTGCCCAGTTTTTTCATAGTAATCTAACTTTACCCTTCTACCAATAGGTGAGAGGAGACTAAGTGTCGCTAGGGGGTCTGACCATTGGTAATTTGCTTGGAGAAAAGTTCCTTGTGATTGGTTGCGACCGGCTTGTACAACCCAACCGCTCCCAAGGTTGGTAGTGTAGAACAGAGGCACCCAAAATAAATCCATACTGCCTACGCGGAACCATAAGTTGGTAGCGATAACGCTCCGGTTTGTATTGACAATGATACGCTTGGCTTGGAAAGTATAGTGTGGTACTTCCGCATTGCAGGCAGTAAAATGCCCCATTTCTAGCATATACTTGGTCTCATCTATTTTTTTGATCTTCTCTCCCAGGAAAAAAGCAGTTTTAGCATCTGCCTTTACTTTGTACAGGATACCTCTCTGTAAGTTTAGGTCATAGATAAATTTTTCTCCACTTGCTTTGATCGGTCCATCTTCGTATTTGATTCCACCCTCTGCATAAATTTCTTTGCGATCGGAATCGACTGTAATCGAATCAGCTTCTAACACCCCTGAACCCAAACGAATTCTTACTCTCCCGCGTAAGATCAAGATACCCGAATGTGTTTTATCTACTTTGATAAATTCTCCTTCGGTAGCATTTTCGATGATAAAGTTTTCTTGTTTGTTTTCCTGGGTATTCTTTGGAAGTTTTATTTCATCTTTTACCTTCTTAGAAGTATCTACCCCTAAAATGTTACGCAATCTCTTGCGTTTTGCGTAAATAGAACCGGAAGTATTGTGGCCTAATTCACGTAGGTACCTATCTACCTCTCTATCTGACAGTTTATCCATCGCATTCCTAAGGATTTTCTTTTGTGTTTCACTTAGTTCTCGGATAGCAGCTTCGGCAGCCGGACTTTTTTGTGTAGGCGTTGCAATTCCTTGTTGTAGGTAGAAGTCAGCAAGGGCTTTTTGCTGGTCAACAGCCTGTCCCCACAGGTGCAAACTGAAGCTAGGGTAAAAGAGTATCAAGGCAATCAGAAAACGGATCATATTTCTCTATTTTGGTCAACGCTGCGGTAATCTGTTCCCGCTTTTACCATTGATTTATCAATAGCAAACAATTCATTAAAAAAATATTGCACTGGAATTTAGGAATTAGCTGCTTTCCTACTTTCTATATTCCTAATAAATTTCTTTTCTTATAGAGACATTTGTTTTTTATGGAACATGCCCTGAAGATGTTAGGGGAGGTCTAATTTTGAAGGTATTATCTGCTGATTTTATGATAGGTAAAACTGGTATATTTATGCTACTATTGTTATTTTTTGTACCTATTTTTGCAGAAGATTCCTCCCAAGGCGTTCCCAAGCAAAAAGTTGGTGTATTCTTAACTATATCACAATCGCAAAAGCTCGCAACTGCAAAGCCTCTCCTCGTTGATTTGCAGGATACTTTAACCACGATACTTTCAGGCCAGTTTTCTGCATTTCCTGCTACAGTAGAGGTTCTTTTGCCCGCAGAAAATATTCCTTGGCAGGGAAATACACTCTTTTCTGCCTACCATTATGGAATTTCCGTGCAAACCTGTTTGCAAGGAATTGCATTAGAAGAACGAAATAAGTTATTGCAGTGTCTACCCAGAAAGGAAGAGACATTTTTTACAGAAGCAAAGGTAAAACGTTTTCTTATGGAAATGGAGCTGTTACGGCAGTACAAAGAAGGAAGCGCGTATTATTGGATAGATGTGCAAGAAGCGACTCCTTCTCCATTAGAGATTCCCCCACATATTTTAGAAGAGTGGAATATCTTACACCAATCCGTGTCTATTGGAAAAGCTGAGCTAAAACTTTTGTTAGGAAAAAAAATTTCTATCACCTTGCGTCGCTTGCATGGGGATCCCTACCGAGTGTATGAGTTAGAATATGGTGGTACTGGGAAAGTTCTCTTTCAGAAACAAACTCTTTCTGATGGATTTGTAAACCTAAGTTCGCAAGCACTCAGCCTACAACAAAAAGTGAAAGGGAACTTTCAGCTTCGCAAAGTTTCTTTGATCATAAAAACCTTGAATGATAAGGCTTTGTACATGCATGCAAAAATACCAATAGGCGAAGATATGGTATTTACCGCGAAGGTAAATAAAAACGAAATCGAATTGTTGGAAAAGTCAGGTTATCTAAGTATCCAATATTTGCAAGACAATGAAAGAAGGCTGCAAGTGATACGAGACATTCGTTACCAAATAAGTTTGGATCGTTCGTTGGACACAAACGAAAACAACTATTTCTTGTATTTACTAGGAACGGTTGTTTTTTTGATTCTGGTATTATTCTATGGAAACCGAATCTTACGCAGCAAGAATGATAAGAAGGCGATTGGTATTAAGATGTATACCATTGATACGAGCTCCATTCAGCCCAAACATTTCAAAATCCAAGAGAAACAAAGGGTTGGTTTTGCACATTCAACCTATAGTGAGGCCAAATGTGCTATACTTTACAATATAGGTATGGAAGGGCATTATTTGGAGTTGGTTTCGGCGAGGAGTTTTCGTTTTTCTTATATAAACCTACATGATCCTTCGAAGTCTCGTGAGCTAGTTTTGCCAGCTGATATCGAACTGAGGGATAGCAAAGGTAGATTGATACGTGTATCTTTGGAAGTGATGGATTCACGCAATAGCTTTATGATGAAGGTATAGTGGTTGTATGTCTTTGAAGAAAGATACAGGCATTGTTTTGCATGCAAAGGTTTTTTCTGACAGTGATGTTATCTTCACACTTCTGGGAGAGTCTCAGGCGAAAGCTCGTTATGTAGTAAAAGGTATTAAAAAAAGCAAGAGACGTCCTATTTTGGCATGTGAACAAGGTTCACAAATTCGTATCGATTATTACCACCACTTGCATAGAGAGGTATACAATATCAAAGAACTACATTTGATCAATCGTTTTGAAGTAGCTAAGAAGGGATATGATGGTTTCTTATTGGTTTCTTACTTATGTGATCTTGTGCAGGCTTTTCTTCCTGATGGAGATGTTTACCAAAGATGTTATAAGATATTGCATGCGGCATTTTCTTATTTACAAGCAGAACAGTACCTCCCTATCTTATTGCCTTTCTTCAAAGTTAGGTTACTCGCAGAAATTGGTTTGATTTCACAAGAGTTCTTTTGCCATTCCTGTGGGATACCTGTATTGGAAATGGCAGAACCAGCTGTACATCTAGAAGCGTGGAATTTTGAGATAACCTGTTCCAATTGCAATGCTCCTCCTAACAATCATATCCACATACTACATTTATTGGATATATTGTTCCAAAGTAAATATAAAACCTTATTGACTCATCCTGTCCCCCTACCGGTAATTATAGAGTTGGATAGAGCTTTGAATACCTATATCCAAGCCTATTTGAACCGTCATATCAAAAGTCATGCATTGTTGTACCAAACTTTAGGAAACTCCTATGAACTTTATCGTTAAAACGATTTCTCTGCTTATGATTCTCGGAGTAATTTTTTCTGTGGTATTTTTCTATAACCGGAAAGCGATACAAGCTGAGACTGCCTACTACCCACCCTACGGTGTGAAAGACGAGTTTGCAGAAGGTGCTACACCACTAAAAATTGCCAGTAGGTTGAAAACAGATATTTTTACTGAATTGCAGAACCATTGGAAAAAAACAGTAAAGAATACAAAAAATCGTTATACAGGATTGGAAGAAAAAGATAATAAAGAAGAACAGTAACATATGGAAGCACAAGAAACTTTAAGGGAAGTCGTTTTATCCCATTTACAGACAGGGGTTAGCAAATACCTCTCTTTACAGGGCTTAGATTTGCAATTGCACCAATGGAAAATTCGCATTGAGTATTCGAGAAATGAATCTTTTGGTGATTATTCTACTTCCTTTATCTTAGAAAATAAGAAGCATTTACCAGGCAATCCTGAATCGATTGCAAAAGACTTGATTGTTTGCTTACAAGATGATAAAGTATTCTCACACATTACTTTCACCAAGCCAGGTTTTATCAACTTTCGAGTAGCTTATACCTATTTAGTGCAGTATATCCAAGAAACTGTTTTTAGTGAAAACCGACAAGAATTGTACCCACAGGTTGCTGATCCTCAGAAGATTGTATTTGAGTTTGTCAGTGCAAACCCTACGGGTCCCTTGAACATAGTTTCCGCAAGAGCAGCTGCAACAGGAGATTGTATCTGTAGTTTGTTACAAAAGGTAGGGTATAAGGTGCAGCGTGAATTTTATGTCAATGATTATGGAAACCAAGTGTCTCTTCTTGGTTTGTCAGCATTGGCAAGGTTACGTGAGCATTTAGGAGAAGAGTTGCTATTTGCAGAAAAGGACTCTGAAGTTTTTACTGAGATTGATGTGCAAAAAAATATTCTTCCCGCAGAAGGGTATCGAGGTGAATACCTATCTGCTGTTGTAGAAAGTATATACCAGAAACACAAAGATTTACTAGAGCCACTCTTAAAAAAGCAGCAATATTCGGACCTAGCAGAAAAGCTATCCCTATATGTCGTAGAAGAAAATTTGGCTAAACAAAGAAAAGACTTAGAAGCCTTCGGTGTTGAATTTGATGTATTCTTTCGTGAAAGCAAGTTACACAAATCTGAGAGTGTTTTCTCTGTTCTGGAGAAATTGCAAGAGTCAGGTCATGTCAAACAGGAAGAGGGAAAAGAGGTCTTTCTCTCTACTCGTTTTGGAGATGATAAGGATAGGGTAGTACGCCGTGCTGATGGCCGTCCCACATATCTCTTGGCTGATATCGCTTACCACCAAGACAAGATGTTACGTGGTTTTGATCGGATGATCAATATTTGGGGGCCAGACCACCATGGTTATATTGCTCGTTTGCAGGGAGCTGTGCAGGCGTTAGGGTATAAAAAAGAACAATTCCAAGTTATTATTTCTCAGCAGGTAAATTTACTGGCAAAGGGTGAAAAGCTAAAAATGAGTAAACGTTTGGGACAATTCCAAACAATGGAAGACTTGCTTACCTATTTAGGAGAATCTGCTAAAGATGTGGGTAGGTATTTTTTTATTATGCGTACATTGGAGGCTCCTCTAGATTTTGATTTGGAACTTGCAAAAGATCACTCCGATAAGAATCCAGTATTTTACCTACAATACGCCCATGCGAGAATTTGTTCTATTTTTCGAGAAATAGAACTAGAAGTTTCCCTAGACGCTGTAAGGCACTTAGAAGTAAGTGAAGAGAGAGAAAGGCTCGCCTTTTGGATTGCACGCTTTCCAGAGGAAGTTCTAGATGCCGCCAAACATATGGAACCACATCGTTTTATAAATTATTTGCATGGATTTAGCAAAGCATTCACCAAGTTTTACATGGCAAAAAACAATCGTATGAAAAGCCAAGCAGGGGATGTGCGCAAGGGCTTAGCGTATTTAGCAGAAGCAAGTCGAGTGGTATTGCAAGAAGGGTTGTTGCTATTAGGAATCTCAGCTCCAGAAAGGTTAGAAAAAGAATGAAAGTGTATATATTTTCCACAGGCTCTGAAATCACAAACGGTAGAAGCGTTGATACCAATTCGATATGGATAGCGAATGAGTTATCTGGCTTAGGATTTGTTGTCGAAAAAATTATTGTACTGCCAGACAAACCTGAACTGATTCGAGAAGAAATTGCTCGGTTGATTGGTAAGGATGAAAAAAAAATAATCCTAATGTCTGGTGGTTTGGGAGCTACCGAAGACGATTATACCTTACAAGTCGCTTGTGAGGTATTGCAAACAGAGAGCGTGGAATATCCTCCGGCATTGGAACGTTTGGCGGAAATCGCTAAAATGCGTGGCATGGAGTTTGCCAAGATTTTACCATTTACCCAAAGGCAAGCGCGTTATCCTAAGAATGCTACTGTTTTACACAACCATATTGGAATCGCTCCTGGTTTTTATGCGCAGCTATCGGAGAATAGTGGCTTTGCTGCTTTTCCAGGTGTTCCTTCTGAAATGAAAAAAATGTTCACAGATGAGTTTTTACCTCTATTTCTGCAAGACAAGCAGAGGAGTGATTACACAACTTTGATCCGCTATATCTGGGTGATTGGCGAAGCTATTTTTCAGCAGCGTTTTATCCAAGAATACCGAGAGTTGACAGATAAAACAGAGTGGGGGGTCACTGCTAAGCCTGGGTATATCAAAGTGACATTCCGCAGTGATGATGCAGATGTTTTGCAAGAGATCGATAGGAAATTGCAAGCTAGTTTCCATTCAGTCGTCGCGGATGACGTATTGGCTGTTTTTCCACAAATCTTACAAGAAAAGCAACTTAGCATTGCTACAGCTGAAAGTTGCACTGGTGGATTGATTGCTAAATTATTTACGGATATACCTGGTTCTTCGGCTTATTTCTATGGCAGTGTTGTTTCGTACCACAATGATATCAAACAGCACGCATTAGGGGTAAAACAAGATACATTGGAAAAATATGGAGCTGTTAGTGAAGAAACAGCAGGAGAAATGGTAACAGGCTTAGTAGATTCTTTTTCTGTCGATTATGGGATTTCCGTGACAGGTATTGCTGGACCTGGAGGAGCCACAGAGACTAAGAAAGTCGGCCTTGTATATATTGGTGTGCAGGCGAAGGGTAAGCCAGCTATTGTGAAAAAATTTAACTTACCACTGCGTAGAGAACTTTTTCGTGATTATGTGGCACATCTGGCTATATTCCTCTTGTACCAGAAAATACTGGAAGATACGGAGCAAGCATGATCTATTACCTTGTAGCTACAATTAGCTTTTTTTTACTTTTCTTCTACAATTTGCCAAATAAGCAGGCTGGAGTTTGGAAAATCCAAGCGAATTGGTTGTGGAGAAAACATACCTATACCTCTTTGAAAGAAGATAGGAGATTTTCCTATCGCCCTTTGCAAGTTCTCAATGGTTATAAAACAGAAACGAATATTTATATGTTCCAAACGCAAAAGTCATTCTCACTTGCTCGGAATTTACTGATTTCTCTACCTTTGAATGGCCGTGGTTTTCTTACTTATAGAAAGATTGGCAAGTCTATTGCTTTCCACTCTGGTTATGGAGAGAAGCTCTGGGAGAAACCCTATAAAAGCTATCCACGAGTTTCCTACAGAGGTGAATTGATTCTTCATCTTGCTGGTGATAACAACCAAGTGATGATAACGAATTCGAATGGAAATTATATAGGTATAGAAAAAGTAGATGGCAGGTTTCTGACTGATTTTTCATTTCCCGCTTTGCACGTCGGAGCTTTGATTCTTTTCTCGGGTGGAGAGATTTATAGAATTGATGGCAAAGGAAATTTGCTTTATAAGAAAAACGATACTAGCAAGAATCGTATCTATTTCTATAAAAGTTCTTGTATTTCTCCTCATGGGAGCTTTGTTGCCATTCATTATTTGCATGGTGAGTCGGATTATATCAAAATTCTCAATGAAAAGGGTAAGAGGGTGACAAGGTTCAAGTTGCCACATATCTATTCCCATAGACTGTATATGGCTATTTCTGATTCGGGCACCGTGCTTGTAAATTTACCTGATCAAATACAGATTTTTGCTAGTGACGGTAAAGCTTTCTTACGTAGGAAAAAGCCTAAAAAGGAAAAAATATACCAAATTGCGTTTTATACTGGTAAGTATTTTATAGCTAGTTCTGCCAAAGAGCTTATTTTCTTTCATAACAATGGACAAATCATTGCAAAAAGAAAACTATTTACTTACCCGAATCGTATAGTTCCCAGTAGGAATACAGATGTTGCTATATTAGAAACTCCTAGTGGTTTTATCAGTTTTCAATTGTTGAAATAGGTTTTCTCTATGAAAAGGCAAAGTTCTTGGATCTATGGTTTAGGAACAGTTGCTTTGCTTTCGCTAGCATCTGGTTTTTTGCTGTCTTATTTTGCAGTATCGTCTTCTTTTACAGTCGCTTTTCTTTTTGCCTTTTTCGATTTATTATTTGTATATGCATTTTCGTACTTTGCAGGAGAATTTGCTTTGCAGCAGACGCAAAAACCGTCATACCATTGGTTGTTTCTCGCTATATTTTTAGGGGCTGTTCTTGGTAAGATATTGGCTATATTTTTCTTGCAAACTATTTTTACACAGGTTCAGTATACAGACTTTATTTTTTATATTTGGAGTTTTTCTACTATTTTGTTAGTATTGCTACTTTCCGTTTTTTTATTGCTTAGGCAGGAAGAAAGGGATACACATGCAAAAACGAATCAGCGTTCCTTTCCACAAAAGTTTTCTTATACCTTGACTAGTAATGGTGCTTATGCTGAGGAAGTGAGTTCTGACGAAATCATTTACTTTATCAGGAGCGGAAGGCGTAGCAAATTGTATTCCAGCAAAGGAGAGAGATGGATTGACAAGTCATTGGAAGAAATCGCACAAACATTGGTAGAACCTACTTTTCAAAAAATCAATCCAAATACCATACTTAATTTGCAACATGCTACAGATTTGCAGTCTAATAATGGTAGTACTAAGGTAATCTTACATGTCTTAGGTCTGCAAGAGTTTTTGGTCACTCAGGAGTTTGTAGGAATCGTGCGGAAGAAAATGCAAGAAAAAGATAAGTAAGGTAGTTTTGTTAGAAATATTATAACTTAAAAAGTTTAGATATCTATTTTAAATATTC
>JBCCIA010000104.1:0-15282 GCA_039028475.1 Spirochaetota bacterium
AAACCAACCATGGCCTTCGAGTTGCCCGACCTCCCATACAGTTACGACGCCCTCGAGCCCTACATGTCGTCGACCACGCTCCACCTGCATCACGACAAGCATCATCAGACCTACGTGACCAACTTTTGGAGCAGATTGTGATCTATGAACCCAATGATTCCTGGGAGATTTTGGGGGGTTTTTCTTACCAGTATTCTGGAACATTTCCGAAAACAAATGATTTAAAGTTGCCTTTGAACCAAGACTTTTATAAGCCTTTTTCCACCAAGAGACCAGCACCTGATCCTAACTTTGGCTTCTTTGGTTATAACCCTCTGCGTTTTCAGAATACATCTGGCTTTTTGCAAACTACATTCAAATATGAAAGAACATCTGTTGTTGCAGGTGCTCGGTATGATGAACATAGTCTGTACGGAAAAAGTATAAACCCACGTATTGCTGTAATCCAGAAGTTAGGTAAGAACTCCTCTCTAAGGGCTTCGTATACAGAAGGGTTTCGCGGTCCTCCTATTTATGACCTTTACAACTCTATTGCTACAGGAACGATTGAAGATGGTGTTTTTTACCTAGCAGTTCCAAGTCCTGATCTGAAACCAGAAAAGCTACGTTCTTATGAGCTAGGTTTTCGTAGCTCCTTTTGGAAAAGACTTTCCTTAGAGATAATTGGGTTTCATAACTATACAACCAATCGATTCAGTAATATCGCAGTTCGTAGAGATCCGGTGTTGTACCCTAATTCTACACAAGATAAGGTTTCTAGTACAGGAAATATTGGAAATAGCACCTTGAATGGGTTGGATATAATAGTTGAAATACCGAATATATATAAACCTTATGAGTTGAGTCTTACAATTTCCAATTCTTTTGCAAAAGGGACAGAACTATTCCCAAGCCAAGCAGAAGGCGATCAAACTGATTTAGAAGTCGCGATTTTAGATGCCATTTATGAGAATAGAAACCAGATTGATACTTACCGTACAGTTCCAAATCGAATGACCAAAGTACGGGTATCCTGGAAGTTGTGGCGTAAATGGTTTTTTGCCTTTGATTATACCAATAGTGACCCTTGGTACTCTAGAAGTATTCGCACACAGCAGCAATATAAGGAGGCAGAATTTAATGCAACGTACAACCCTTACTTTATCAAACGTCGTGTGGATGGGTTCAATATAGTGGATTTTAATACCTACTTTCAGTTCACCTCCTACTTTCGACTTATTGGAAAAGTGACCAACCTGACCAATAGTATTTATAGTGGCAAGGGGGCATATGAATCCTCTGATAATATGGAAATCAATCCACAGTTCCGCCGTTCGTTTTATTTGGGAATGGAAGTAAATTATAAGTTTTGAAGCCAATGAAGAATGTTTTTTTGACAGTTTGTAAAGTTTTGCTAGCCTTGCTAGTATTGACACAAATAGAGGCAGAAACAAAAATGTCCGTACAGACACCTATCCCTGTATTGGTATCTTCTAACATACCTATATACAATAAGGTGATTGCAGGCATCAAATACTCCTCGCAGCAAAGCATACAGCTTTTTTTTCTCAACCAAGAAGAGAAACAACAACTGGTGAAGAAGATAAACTCTATGCCTTCGCAGACAATGGTCGCAATTGGCAATACAGCGAGTTATTTTGCTCGTGAAAATATTAACAAAACTACCATCTTAGCAGGCACAAGCTATGTACGGAGTAAAATTGCCTATAGCAAAGGAAAATCTTGTGGCTATTTATCTGATATTGCTATGGACAAGTATTTTACATTCATCAAGAAAATCCATCCCCAAGCAAAAAAAATACTATCCTTCTATTCTACAGAACATGGCAATTATTACTCTCGCTTTGCCGAATCGATTGATTTGCAGCACGGATATATATTTACCAGTAAACGAGTGCGTTTGGAAGATGATTTTACTAAAAAGTTAGAAGAGTATGCAGAGGGAGCCGATGCTTTTTTTATGGTGCAGGACCCTCTCTACAATAGAGAAAACTTTGAATTTCTTTCCAAATTTACCCGTGATCGAAAAATTCTACTATTCTCCAATTTGGCTGGATTGACAGAGTTTGGTGTGGGTTTTAGTTTGGATATCGATTATTACGAAACAGGAGTGCAAACTGGAAAACTTTTAAACCAAGTTATTTCTCAGAAATTAGTTTGCAACTATGGGCCATATCATTTTCCGCAAAATGAATTGTTACAGATCAATAAATCTTATTTGAAAAAAGCAGGATTTCCTGTTTCCAAGTCTTTACAAACAAAAACACAGATAGACTATCTCAATAGCCGCGGTGTAGAAATGTACTATAGTGGGAAGAAGAAAACCTCCACGAATATCTTTCAATACGTACTGTCTCTAGACGCAACAAACCCTACGGCACAGAAATATTTTGGTATACTGAATGATGAAAAATACCGTGATCAAATCAAAGATCTTTTGCAGGTTGCCAATGGCCTTTTCACGAAGAAAAGGTATCTAGAAGCTGTAAAAAAATATAAAAAAGTTTTGCAGATCAATGCAAATGTACCTGGTATACGGGAAAAAATCCGTGAAAGTACTTTTTTAGCGAGTGAAAGCAAACGCAGGCAAGCTCAGGTTCAATTGAAACGTGGGAAGAAATTTGTCGCGATAAAGCAATACCAAGACTCATTGCGAATTTCTGCCACAAATGGAAAAGCCAAGCGAGAACTCAATAACCTACGGGCCCGCCTAAGAACTGAGATTCCATCTATGCACGGGAAAGGTTTACAATTGTACAACCAAAGAAAGTATAGACAAGCTATCCAAGTGTATGAGAATATTTTATTGATCGATAGCAGCAATAAACGAGCCAAAGAATATTTACGCCTATCACGAGCCAAAAAAGACGCCTTAGACAAGCTCAGCAATTGCAAGCAAGATAAGGATAATCCCTGTTCTTTATGAAAATTAGTGTAAAATTAACCATCATTCTCCTATCAGTGAGTTTTTGTATCACAGCTTCTCTATCGTTTGTTTTCTTCAAACAGAGCGAGAAAATTATAATCAATAAAACCTTTGAAGTTTGTAATAATTTGGCTTTAAACCTTTCTACCGTTGCTCGGGAAGAACTTTTATTGAACAGTACCTATGAAGGAAGCCTGGGTGTGATTCGTAAATTGCGTTCTTCTAAAAACCCTTCTTTACTCTCGGCGTATGTTTTTAATAAATACGGTGTTTATGTGGTAGATATGGAAGACAAACGGAAGGGAAGAAAATTAGCAGAGAAGGAGTTGCAGTACTACAAAGATATCAAACAAGCTAATATATCTTATATCCAAAATGAAGTTAAGGATATCATTCGTTTCGAGTTTCCTGTATACCTAGATGGAAAAGACCAAACGTCTCTACGCCTCGGTTTTGTCGTATTTGAGTACGATAGAGAGTTGTTGTATGAATCTATTTCTCGCTTTAAAGAATACATTTATATCCTATCTTTTGCCTTATTTGTTGCTATTATAATTATATCTTGGGTAGTGTCACGTTTTTTCACTAAGAATATTAGTTTGCTAACAGAAGGTGCCAAAATAGTAGGAGAGGGCAACTTAGACGAAGAAATTCGTATCAGATCGCGTGATGAAATTGGTGAACTTGCACGAAACTTCAATTTAATGACTAAGAGATTGCAAATCGCTGATAAGCAAAAAAAGGCACTTCTAGAGTCCTATAGTAGGTTTGTCCCCATTGAGTTTTTAGATTATCTGGACAGAGAGTCTGTGGTAGA
Source organism: Spirochaetota bacterium (assembly GCA_039028475.1). GTDB lineage: Bacteria > Spirochaetota > Leptospiria > Leptospirales > Leptospiraceae > JBCCIA01. The sequence goes on from JBCCIA010000104.1 coordinate 3,744, forward strand.
CATTGTATTGGGAGACCAAATCGAGTTAGACATGTCGATCCTATTTTCCGATATTCGTTCCTTTACCACTATTTCAGAAAAAATGACTGCGGATGAGACGTTCAAGTTTATCAATTCTTACCTAGAAGCAATGGAACCGCAAGTGCAGAAGAATAATGGTTTTGTAGATAAATACATTGGTGATGCTATCATGGCTCTCTTCAAAGATTCCAACAACGCCATTGATGCAGCAATCAATATGTTAGACGAGTTGTACCACTTCAACCAAAGGCGGGAACAAAGAGGGGAGATAACTATTAAGATTGGTATTGGCATTCACACCGGTAAATTGATTTTGGGTGTTGTTGGATCTTCCTTACGCGTCCAAGGAACCGTTATTTCCGATGCGGTCAATCTTGCATCTCGCTTAGAAGGATTGACAAAGATGTATGGAGCTGCTCTACTCGTGAGTGAAGATTCTTTAAAGTTCTTGCAAAACAAAGATAAGTACCAATATCGCATGATCGACAAAGTAGTTGTCAAGGGTAGGGAAAATCCAGTGGATGTCTATGAAATCTTAAACGGGAACTCTCAGAGGATTATAGATTTGAAGCTGTCGACAATTGGTGACTTTGTCAGCGGTCTCTTACTTTCTCGGGAAAGGAATTTCGAAGATGCCGTACAATTATTCACTCAGGTTCTTGAAAAAGATCCTATGGACAAAGCAGCAAAATTGCACCTGGAGCGTTGCCAGTACTATGCAAAGCATGGGGTTCCACCAGACTGGGAAGGGACAGCTGTGATGACTGAAAAATAGGAGTTGTATATTGCAAAAAAGATATTTGCTAATTTTAGTAACGAGTATTTTCCTTTTAGCGTGTAGTGTGAAATCTTCACATGTGGTTGTGCTGGAGAAAGATAAGTTCTCCAGTAAAACAATGTTGTTACTACCAGTGCAAAACCAAAACGAAGCACTGTTCAAGCAAGCCTACCCAGAAGCGGCACAGGTTGTTTATGAAGCCTTAGAGACGCATTTGTTGGCATTAAATATTTCTCTTGTAGAACGAAATAATATGCGTAGGATTTTGCAAGAGCAAAAACTATCCCAACTGGGTCTTAGCGAAACAGAAGCGATCCAGGTAGGAAAAATAGTACAGGCCGACACCCTAATTTTTGCCTCTATCAACTCTTATGTTCAGGGAAAACAAAAACACCCCATTTCTCAAAAAATAGAACAAACGAGATTTGGTATTTCTATCAAAGCAGTACAGGTAGAAACTGCAAAACTACTGTGGAAAGCAAATATCTTTCGCAATATTGATACACCTTTTGGTTATACCTCACCCGTGCAAAACCTAATGAATGAGGTTCTGAAGGAGCTTATCCTAGAGTTACAAGAGAAAGGCTTGGGAAATTAACAATTTCCTTTACCATCTAGCCTTTTATTTCCCTACTAAGGGTTTTCTTATAAAACAGACCTTTCTTCTATTTTGTTTTCTTTTTATAGTATGCTTACAAAATCCAGTTCTAGCCAAGCAGTCTAGATTAGAGAAATTGATCTCTTCTTTAGAAAAGAAATTTTCTGTGAAAATCTATATTCATACATTTCCACAGACTTCTTGGCCGATCAGGTATAGATTTGCCAGCAAAACAGATGAACCCAGGCTTTATTCTTATCTTCAGCTCTTCGCTAAAGAGTTCAGTAAATACCCTAAGTCTTTTATTGTTAGGACTGGTTTAGAGAAAATTATTGTTGTCAAAGATTTGCAGATCTATGGACAATTGCGCGCTGCCATTCCTGATTTTTATAGGGAGAACCTACTTCTTGACTTTTTGAACAGTACTGGTTATGCTATTTACCAAAAACATGTCATCCACCACGAATACTACCATATGATCGAAGAGCAATTCAACCAATCTCCCTATTGGCAAGACCCTAGCTGGAATCGCCTAAACCCTAGTGGCACTAGATATGGTGCAGGTGGTGTAACCGTGCAAAATCAGATAAATATGTATACATACTCACACCCGCGTCTTGGTTTTGTAAACCTATACTCGCTTTCTGGTTTGGAAGAAGACAAAGCGGAAATATTTGCCTCTTTGTTTGTTCGGGAGGAATGGCAGCTTGTGCAGAAATGGCAAAAGACCGATCGAGTTTTGTTTGCAAAAGTACGTTATATGCAAGAGTTTTTACGAGAAATAGATACGAGTTTTACCAGAGAATATTGGGCTAGGTTGGAGCGTTAAGTTTCTTGTTTTAAAAACTCTAGGGTAGACTTGATACCTGCTTCATTCGAATAAGGCGGCTTCCACGCGAGTTCTGTGCGAATTTTAGTTGTATCCAGATAAAAAGATTGTTGTAACTTCTCCACTTCTTCCGCTTTCCCGATTGGTTTTAGCATAGCTTTTAAAACGGTTAGAGGAAAGGGAAACAAACGACTGCTTTGCCGTAAATGTTTTGCCATCTGTCGTATGAGTTCGGGAGTAGACAGATCTTCAGGATCGGCTAACAAATAGCTATCATTTGCCAGTGTGTCTCTCTGCAACAAATGGCTTACAGCGTCTAACAGATTGCCAATGAATAGAAAACTGCGCCGGTTGGTGATACTGGCAAAGGGCAAAGGCAAGCCGCGCCTTAGAAGTGTATACAGGCGTTGGAAATTTCCTTTGCCGTAGCTACCATAGATCATCGGTGGACGTAAAATTGCATATTGCAAATCCTCTGTATTATATAACTTTTGCAATGCTTGTTCTGCTTTTATTTTCGATAAAGAATAAGAATTGAAACCTCTGTAGGGATCTGTTTCTTGGATGGCTGATTGGCAAGAGTTTCCATGTACCAATGCTGTGCTCATAAAAATGAATTGCGTTTCGTTTTTTGCACAATCCTGGGCTAATTTTTCTGTGATTTTGGAATTGGTTTCAAGATAACTGGTAAGTTCATTGTCATAAAAACTATGAGCTTTTCCTAATAAGTGGATAACACAATCGATTTCTTCCAGGTATGACGACCAATCCGTTTGCGAGTCAATTTTATGTAAGAAGACCCTCTTGTAGCGATTTGTATCGACAGCATTAGATACTAGTGGGTTGCGAAAATCTTTGTGCGATTCGCGGTAGGCACTAGTTACACCGTACCCTTGTTTGTACAAATGGCTTTCTAAATGGATACCTAGAAAGCCATTGGCACCTGTTATGAGAATGTGTTTCAAGACTCTTGGAAATTTTCGAGGAAATATTCAACATCTTTTTTGCTACCAGTGATCAAAGTGGTTCTTTCGTGCAGTTCTGTTGGTTGTAGTTCTAAAATACGTTTTCCTTCTTCATTTACAGCCATACCACCAGCTTGTTCGGCGATAAAGGCAATCGGAGCTGCTTCGTACAGAAGTCTTAATTTGCCTTTGGGGTAGTTGTTTGATGTGGTATCTTTGGGGTAGAGGAAAATACCACCTTTGAGAATATTTCGGTGAAAATCAGCTACTAAGGAACCAATGTAACGAAGTGTTTTGGGAAAACTCTCACCTTCTATTTGTTTGATGGAGCGGATGTAGTTTTGGATATTTTCAGACCAATAATTGTAATTTCCTTCGTTGATGGAATAGATAGAACCTGATTCGGGCATTTTCATATTGGGGTGGGAAAGGAGAAATTCACCACAGGAAGGGTCTAGGGTGAAGCCATTTACACCATTTCCCGTGGTCAAAATCAACATTGTAGAAGAGCCATAGATAATGTAACCAGCGGCTCGTTGCAGTTCTCCTTTTTGTAGTAGATCCTCGACCTTGCCTGGTCTGCCAAAGGGAGTTTTACGCATATGAACGGAAAAGATAGACCCGATCGAAACATTGCTATCGATATTGGAAGAGCCATCCAGAGGGTCAAATACAAAGGTGTATTTGCCTATAGGGTAGTCTTCTGGGATTTCAATGGCATCTTCGTTTTCTTCACTAGCCATTATACACAGGTGTCCGCATTTCTTGAGAGAATCTGTGATGATTACATCGGCATATTGGTCCAGTTTCATCTGGGTTTCCCCTTGGACATTGGTATGGTTGGAGCTACCTAAAATATGGTCGAGTAGGCCAGCTTTGCGAACCTCACGAGTTACAATTTTGCCAGCATAGACAAAATGGTTCATCAGAGCGGTGAAGTCTCCCGTAGCATGTGGGAGTTTGAGTTGTTCTTCAATTAAAAATTGTGTTAGGGAAATGAGATTTTCAGTAGTTTGTTTGGCTGCATCAATTGGTTTCTGTAGGTTATTCATATATATGGTTTCCTTATGTGAATCGGCAGCATTGCTAACGTTTATATATGTAGATAAAGTCTTCTTTAGGCTGCCAGGAGCTCTTGGAATATTCTTTTTGTATAGAAGCAAGCTAATTTTTCGAGCTTTCGTAGCAAGTAAAATAGTCATTTGTAGTTTTATGGATGGAAAGTTTTTGCAAAACTAGATTGAGTAAGACAAAGTAAGAAAAGAGAATTGCTTTTTTCTGCCAATCTATTTTTCTGTTGATTTTCCTTTGCCTATTATTTGCCAGATGGAAATATTGGTTTATTCGGAATGAAAATAATATATCTAACAGACATCCATGATGGTTTGCGAGGTTTAAAAGAGATCTTCTTACAAACATCACCGGATTTGTATTTGCTATCTGGTGATATTATTTATAAAGCCTTTTTCAGTGATGAAAGAATCATTGATTTCTGTACAGTCCAGGAAGAATTTATCCAAATCGCGAAAGAGCATGCCTCTGATAGATTGCCCTACGACTTCGCTACTATGATCATTCGCTATCCTGAAAAATACGATTACGAACTGGGAGTCAAAGCTGGTTTCTACCGTATTCTATTCAACCAAGCGGCTCGGACGATGAAGCAAAAATACCAGCTAATAGAAAAGCTAGTCAAAAAATACGCTCGCTCTACTTGTTATTTTCTTCCAGGAAATTATGATATAGATTTGCAGTATACAGCACTGTTTGAAAGGGACATCCACAGAAAGTCTATGGAATTGATGGGAGTGAAGTTTGCCGGTTACGGTGGGGCTCCTATTGCGACTTCTGGCATTCCTGAAAAATTAGCCGTTAAGTTTCATGAATACACCAAGGATGGTTTTCAATACAGCGAACCGGAAGAGTTTCTTATGAATGAACTCCCCGATGTCGCAGTCATTCACAACCCAGCTTATGGATTTTTAGACAAAATCCCTGGTTTGGGAAATGTTGGTTCTCAGGGCATTCGCAACTATATCGATGAATACCCACCCTCGCTTGTTGTGTCAGGCCATGTCCATGAAGATCAGGGGGTGATCAAAAAGGGGAATACCGTTTTTCTCAACCCTTCTAATTTTGGCCCAGTGGATTCGGTGTACGGTTTCCAAGAAGGTGGCTATTTTGCAGAAATTGAACTGGAAGGAAGTACTGTAAAAGAAGTTATTTTGAAGCAATTGAAGAACTTTCAGATCGAGACATTGATCAAAGTCAATTGCTTGGGAAAAAAACTAGAGTTGATCTATGAAAACGAAAACTCTCCAGTTTACGCGGAAGATTTTATAAGGAATTAAATGTCGATTGTTAGATTTATCAACCATCCATTGATCAAGGAGTTCAATGGCTTGAAGCTCTTTTTTCGCAAACACGAAACGAATGTGTCCAAAGAGCGCATCCAAGATTTTCGTAATTTTGCCGATATGATCAATTCCTCTGGCGATCAAGTGGCTTTTGATTTGCTAGGTTCGGTAAATTTTGGCCAAGCTGAAAAGTATTCCGATGCAGATGTAATTATGTATTTAGATGGTGACTTGGAAGAAATAGACGAATCTTCCTATGAAAATAATGCAAAATACAAAATGTACAAAGAATTGCTAATGAATAATCTTGTTTTTAAATACGCAAAAGAAACGTATAAGGTAGAATTTGTCGATTGTATCAACTTAAGAAGGTTGGAACATGATATCCAAAATGAAAATTATTCCTCCTTTACTCTAACTAAATTTGGGTTCTATCGTTCTATTTGTCGAGGTATCAACCGCAAAGTCTTGCGAAAATACGAACGTATGTTAAACGCTAGACCTGATCTTTGCGCTGGTTTAGAAGAAGCTCTTGTCGAATGTTTCTCTGGTTTGGTGAATTCTTCTCGCCATTCCTATTCTTTTAAAAAGTATATGGAACGTGTCGCTTTTAGTGGTTCCCAAATTCCTCCTTCCGTAGTAAATAAAATCAACTCATACTTATCTCTCGATTCTTTAAAAAATAGGTAAACCCATGCTAACATTTTTTTCCATTGTATTTACATTGATATTTATTGCTCTTGTTTTGCATTTGATGTACTCGGTAGATGAAAAAAAGGGTGATAAGAAAAAACAAGCACTTGCCAGGCAAGCGGAAGAGTTGCGTTCCCAGACAGTAGACCCACAGAAGGTATTTGGGAGAAAGTGGGATGAGGGCGTTCCCAGACCAAGAATTTGTCCATGCTGTGGTACTCCTCTGCAAAAACACGAGTACCTCTATGCATCTATGGTGCAATTGGATGCTGACAATCCGAAAAAAAGTGTACATATCTATGGTTGTCGTTATTGTTATTTGGGAATGGAAAAGGAGTCTAGTCCTGAAAAGACAAAGCAGAACCAAGAAGACCCTACAGAAAGTCTCGACTTTTAGGAGTACCCCTTGCTACTCAAACAAGGCGTAGAAGTTTTAAAGGGAGTCGGACCCAAAAAAAGGGCTGCTTTGCAGCAAGCTGGTATCTCCACTTTGGGTGAACTTCTCTACTATTTCCCTCGCAAACACTTGGATCGTACCGTAATGTCTACCGCTCAGTTGGAAGTGGGTGAGGTTGCTACTGTTTTTGTAACTAGTTTGGAAAGTTATCTCGCACACGGTAAAAAGTCGCGTCTAGTGGTTACTACAAAGACAGAAAGCAATATGAAGCTATCACTGCTCTTTTTCAAAGGGGTAAGCTATTTCAAATCAGTCCTAAAGCCAGGACTGAGCCTAATTGTAACTGGCAAGTTAGAATACTACCGCGGAATGCAAATCGTTCACCCAGACTTTGAAATTCTAAGCTCGGAAACCGATCCAGAGGAAAGCAAACTTACCCATACGGGGAGAATCATCCCCTTGTATCCCACAACTGAGGCCATGAAAAAAGAGGGCTTGGACTCTAGAGGCCTGCGTAGGTTAAACCAACAGGTTTTGCAGATGATTGAAAAGCAGAGCTTGGAAATTCCAGAAATTTTACCAACTTTTGCACTGGATAAGCGGAAACTTCTATCCCGCCGTGAGTCTATTATCCAAATGCACTTCCCTGAATCACAGGAACAAGTAGATCTTGCACGCAGGCGTTTTATCTACGAAGAATTCTTTTTTTTCAGTCTGTTATTAGAATTGAAACGCAAAAAACGCCAGGAGATCCAACGAGAGCTTTGGCCTTTGCAAAAGTCCACATCTGCTAGTAAGTTAGTCAAAGATTTGCCTTTTACCTTGACCGAGGAGCAAAAGAATGCTGTGAAGCAATTTCGTAAATTAGGACAAAACGAGAACCCAATGGCTGTTCTTCTACAAGGGGATGTTGGTTCTGGAAAAACGATTACAGCTTTGCTAACAGCCCTGTACTACATTGACAATGAAATCCAAGTCTGTCTCTTGGCTCCTACAGAAATTTTGGCTCGGCAGCACTACCAAACGATCTACAATTTACTCGGCCAGTCACCTTTTTTAAAGATCGAATTGTTTTTGGGAAAAGAACGTGTCAAAGCCAAACGAGAAAAATTGCATCGACTTCAAAGTGGGGAAACCCTTTTGACAATTGGAACCCATAGTTTGCTGCAAGAAAGTGTTCTGTTTAAAGATTTAGGTCTCGTGGTAATTGATGAGCAGCATAAGTTTGGTGTAGAGCAAAGAGAAACTTTACGTGCCAAGGGAAAGAACCCCGATATACTTGCAATGACAGCAACTCCGATTCCCCGTACCCTATGTTTGACCTTGTATGGAGACCTGGAGCTGGTGACTATCAAGCAAAAACCAGCTGGTCGCAAACCGATTGATACTCGTTGGTATTACGAAGACAAAAGAAAAGGTGTATACAAATCCATCAAAAAATATTTGGAGCAGGGGAGGCAGTGTTTTATCGTCTATCCTTTGGTAGAAGAGTCGGAAAAATTAGACTTACAATCTTGTATTGACGCTTATGAGTCTTTACAAAACGGTGAGTTTGCCGATTACAAATTGGGTTTGCTGCATGGTAAAATGAAAAACGATGATAAGGATACCGTGATGACCTCCTTTCAAAAGGGAGAGATCCAAGTTTTGATTACAACTACCGTTGTAGAGGTTGGAATCGATGTGCCAAATGCTAATATTTTAGTGGTAGAACATTCGGAACGTTTTGGAATTTCTCAATTGCACCAATTGCGTGGTAGAGTGGGAAGGGGAGAACACCAGAGCTTTTGTATTTTGATGACTTCTTACCAGGTAACAGCTGAGGCAAAGGCGCGTCTTGCCGCTTTGACAGAGACGGAAGATGGTTTTCTACTAGCAGAAAAGGATCTAGAGATCCGTGGTCCAGGAGAGGTACTTGGCATCCGCCAAAGTGGTTTACCTGATTTTCATTTAGGAGATTTACAAAAACACAAGGACATCCTAGAGGAGGCGCGAGAAGACGCTGTGATTTCTAAAGATGTAAACGAAATTGAAAAAACGGAGATCATCTCTCGTTTTTCGGAGGGGAGAATTTTATTTTCGAATTGATACAGTAGAGAGTAAGAGAAAAATCCTACTCTCGTCAGGGTATTATAGGTTTATTTGTTTAGTATGCTGGGCCATTGGGAATTTGCCTTTTTGATGAAACTGGCAGGTTTTTTTTCCCATTTTTTACGAATTCCTTTGTTGTAGTTAAGATACAACTTTCCGTTTACAATAGACCATACAGTTGGATCACCTGCTGCCAAACTACCATCTGCGATAGCCCATGCACAGTAATTTCCGTATTGTGGGGCATATTTCTGTGGGTTTGCTTTAAATTTGTCTTTGTTGGCAGCGGACGCAAATAGCCAAGTAACCCCCCTATAACGGTATTTGAAAGCCTTTTTGCCTTTTTTTAAGCGACCACTCCAATAAGTGGTTGTATCATAGCCGTTGAGAGCGTATGTATAGCTTCCTCCAAAAAAACTAGGTTTTTTTAAGCTAACCCTTGGAGCTGCAAATACGCTGCTACTCCAACACATGGCGAAGAAAAATGCGAGTAAAGCCGGTAGAGAGAATGTTTGTCGCATGTTCATGAAATACCTACCCTTTGTTTGAATTGTCGTCTATGTATATTACAATAGAGAAAAAAGTAAATAAAAAAATGCTTTGTTGGAAAAGCAGCTTTTTACAATACTAAAAAAAGAGGAGAATGGATATGAATAGATATACTTTCCAAGCGAGAGTAGTGGCGATTTTTGCTGTCATGCTATTTTTTGTAGGATGTGGTAAAAAAACAGAGTCGAATGCGAATGCGCAGAAACAAAACCTTCCTGTTAAAAAAAGTTATGTTTCTATTTTCGAAATTCCTGCAACAGACATAGCGAGAGCTATTTCCTTTTACCAAGCCATTTTAGGTGTTACCATTGAAAAAATGGATATTCCTGGGATGAAAATGGGCATCTTTCCTTATAAACAACAAGTGATTACGGGGGTGATTGTCCAAGGAGATGGCTACAAACCTTCTGCGGATGGAGTTGCTTTGTATTTAAATGCTGGTGAGAATCTACAAACTGTATTGGATAAAGTCGAAAAAAGTGGCGGAAAAATACTTGTACCAAAAACAGCCCATGCAGATGGGAGTGGCTATTTTGCTATTTTCCTGGATTCAGAGGGAAATAGACTGGGATTGCACTCTCTAAAGTAGGAGAAAAATTTTACATTAGCTTAAAAGACTATGACTCGCGTGCAGAAATTTGCTTTGTTGAGCTGTTTGTACATTGCCCAGGGTTTGCCCTTTGGCTTTTTTACCCAATCCCTACCAACATTATTGCGCAACCAGGGTATGAGTTTGGAGGTGATAGGATTTAGTTCTGTTTTGGCCTTACCCTGGGCGTTTAAATTTTTGTGGGCGCCTATTCTTGATATATGGGGCATGCGTAAGGTATGGATTCTTGTAATGAATCTTTTAGCTGTTTCTACCATACTATTGTTATCCAATTTGTCCTTACAGGTTCTTGCGAATGATGCATTTGTTCTATTTGCAGGTTTTTTTCTTCTGAATCTATTCAGCGCTACCCAGGATATTGCTGCTGATGGAATTGCTGTAAACCAATTGGAAGAAGACGAACGTGGCTTTGGAAATGGTATCCAGGTGGCTGGGTATCGGGTAGGAATGATTCTGGGAGGAGGGCTACTATTGGCTTGGTTTTCCCAGATTGGTTGGCAGTACTCGTTATGGATTCTCGCCCTATTGTTGCTATTTACAACACTTCCCGTATTTTTTTTCCAAGAAAAAGCCTATCATGCAAAAGAGGAAAAACTGAGGTTTCAAGACTTTGTTGCTTTTATAAAAATACCAGGCATGGGAATATGGTCTTTGGTAGTCATTACTTACAAATTTGGTGAGCATTTTGGCGGAGCGATGATAAGGCCGCTACTTGTCGATGAGGGTCTTGGGATAGAGGATATTGCTTTGGTTTTGGGCTCTGTTGGTTTTGCTACCGGGCTTCTCGGTGCATTGGTGGGGGGATGGTCTGTTGCTATTTTAGGTAGGTACAAAGCTTTATTTGGGTTTGGCATCCTACAAGCATTGGCTATTGCTGCATGGGCACTCATTCCGATGGGGTTTACCAGTATAACTATGCTATATGCCCTCAGTGCTCTAGAGCATTTTACTGGAGGTTTGGCTACATCGGTGTTGTTTACCATTATGATGGATCATTGCAGAAAAGAATATGCTGGTAGCGATTATACTATCCAAGCCTGTCTAGTTGTATTGATGAATATGCTTGCTGCCATATTGAGCGGAGTCAGTGCCAATTCTTTTGGCTATGAGTTCCATTTTTTGCTCGCCGGTGGGCTGGGAGTTGTTTCTTTACCTTTGATCTTTTGCTATAGGAATCGATTGTTGGGTACTAAAGAAATGATAGATTGACTGTATCGAGTCTGTCATGCAAGATATATTTGGTATAAAAGGTGAAATATACCAAAAAAATAGTAGACAAATTTTTACAACCCAATCATCATGTCCACGTACGTTTTAAGCGTATCTATAAGAAATAAGAGCCAAGTGAAAAGCTCTCAGCCCGGTTACCGTCTACCAAACTGCTCCCGGACTGAGAAACATACACCAAAGGTGCACTATCAGACTTATGTACTAGTACATCTAGTCAAGTCTTTTGTGTACCCTTGTGTGTTCTCTAAATTATGAACAAAACAAGGAGTTTCCACATGAAACCAATCGAAGAAGAACCAGACTACAAAGCCCTATTTGATCGGATGGAAGTATTGATCGACCGCCTGTACAACAGGAGCAAAGTCTACCCCAAAAGACGCCGTAAAAAATACCGCAAGCTGCTGCACAAACAGCTCAAATA
>JBCCIA010000105.1:0-15242 GCA_039028475.1 Spirochaetota bacterium
AAAAGCAACAGGATGCCGATTATTTTTTAACTTCTATCTTACTGACACCTTTGACAAGTAACCAGAATAAAAGTGAAACGGTGCAAACAAACTTTTATAGCAAACAAAAAAAGAGTTTTATCTTTCACAATAGGCAGTATGAAATTGGTGGAGATATTTCTATTACAGCGAATGCTAAATTCTTGGGTAAGGACTATACTGTATTTCTCAATGCTGATGCGATGGGAAAATCTATCCAAGGAGCGGGTGGAGCTCTTGTTTTGGGGGTTGTGTTCAACTCTATCTTAACACGCCAAGTAGAGAGGGTAACGGTAGGAGAGAGTCCGCGAAAATGGTTAAAAAAGGTTTTTGTGGAATTGCAAAGAGTTTTTGAGTCTTTTGGTGGTTCGATGTACATCTCTTGTATCATTGGCCTTGTTGAAAATGAGAGCGGGCAAGTGGTTTTCTTCAATGCCGATCACCCCCGCATGGTACTACTGCGGCAAGGCAAAGCGCGCTTTTTGGAGAGTAAGATTTATCTAAACAAACTAGGCATGCCAGACAATGAAGATTTGTACAAAACACAGAGTTTCTATTTATCCCCTGGTGATGTACTCTTCTTAGGGTCTGATGGAAAGGACGACTTATGTTTGCGAGAAGAAAATGGTAGGCGGGTAATCAACGATGATGAAAATTTATTTTTACAGAGTGTAGAGAGAGGAAAAGGAGATACAGAAGCAATTGTTGCAGATTGTTTGCAGCAGGGTACTTTGACCGATGATATGACTTTGGTGCGAATTGAGTTCCAGGGAAGTATCCAACACAATTGGAAAACAAACTGTCTGCAGCAAACAAATGGCCAGAAAAGCCCTCTTGTACTAAACAATAAGGCTGTAGCATAAGAAAACGTTGGACGTTTTTCTAGTAGGTTGGAGGAAATATTCATTTAGGAAACTTTGATTTAATGATGTTTTGATTGACACTTGTGCAAATAGATAAAATCGTAGGCAGAGTTTGTCGCTTTTTTAGACAAAAAAGTAGTTATTGAAGTTGGTAGATAAGGACCAACTGTAAATTTTATTTCGGAGTATAAATAATGAGTATAGTTGATGAAAAGATAAGTGGCTTAAAAACGTTAGGGATCGAGCCATCCGAAGTATTTCATAATCTGAGTTACGATGAAATTTTCCATCATGAAGAAAAAAACAACGAGGGAGTTGTCTCAGACAATGGCACAATGATGGTTGATACCGGAATCTTTACTGGAAGATCACCTAAAGATAAATATTTTGTGGATGAACCCAGCTCTACTGGAAATTTGTGGTGGGGATCTGTAAATAAAAAAGTCTCTGAAGAAATTTTTGACGAACTGTATGGAAAAGTAACCGACTTTCTCGGTGGCAAACCCGTTTATGTTTTTGAAGGCTTTGCTGGTGCTGAGTCTAAGACAACCATACCGGTACGAATTGTAACCCAAAGAGCTTGGCAGCACCATTTTTGTACGAATATGTTTATCTGTCCTACGGAAGACCAACTCAAGGGATTTGACTCTGATTTTACTATTATCAATGCTTCCGGTTTTAAAAATGAAAAATGGAAAGAACATGGTCTAAACTCTGATGTATTTGTAATTTTTCACTTGGGCAAAAAAATTGCTATCATTGGTGGAACAGAATATGGCGGAGAGATGAAGAAGGGAATCTTTTCTGTTGTCAATTATTTCTATCCTTTAGATGGAATCATGACCATGCACTGTTCTGCGAATGTTGGCAGTAAAGGTGATACTGCATTATTCTTTGGATTATCAGGTACAGGTAAAACTACTCTATCTACAGATCCTAACCGTAAATTGATTGGTGACGATGAGCATGGTTGGGATGATCATGGTATTTTCAATATCGAAGGTGGTTGCTACGCTAAAACCATAAACCTTGACCCACAAACAGAGCCCGATATTTACAAAGCGATTAGAAGAGACGCTTTGCTTGAAAACGTGGTATATGATGCTACTACTAAAAAAGTGGATTATTCTTCTTCCGCGAAAACAGAAAATACAAGGGTTTCCTATCCTATCAACCATATCGAAAATATCCAGATTCCTTCTAAAGCAGGTCACCCCAATACAGTTATCTTTTTAACGTACGATGCCTTTGGTGTGTTACCACCTATTTCCAAGTTAAGCGCAGGACAAGCTATGTACCACTTCTTATCTGGTTATACTGCAAAAGTTGCAGGAACGGAAAGAGGTGTCAAAGAACCTACAGCTACTTTTTCCGCTTGTTTTGGTGCTGCTTTCATGACTTTGCATCCGACTTTTTATGCAAAACTTTTGGGTGAAAAGATCAAGCAACACAATGCAAGTGCATACCTCGTGAACACAGGTCTTGTTGGTGGTCCTTATGGTGTAGGAAAGAGAATGAACCTTCCATCTACTCGTAAAATTATTACTGATATTTTAAATGGTGAAATTGCGAAGTCTAGTTTTGAAACTCACTCTATTTTCCAAGTAGAGTTCCCTAAAACGTTAGAAGGAGTTGACTCTAGCTTACTCAATCCACGCGAAGCCTGGTCTGACAAAGATGCCTATGACGAAACCGCTAAGAAGTTAGCCGAAATGTTTATTGAAAATTTCAAACAATATGTATCTGAGTCTAAAGATTACGACTTCACTGAATTTGGTCCTAAACTGTAGTCAAATTTTTTGTAAGGGGTAGGTTAATCCACCCCTTACAAAAAAGTGATTCGAGATACTCTTTCTCCACTAATCTTTTATTTTCTCTAATGTACTTTTTGCTAAGGTAATTTGTGATTCTTGGTTTTTACGCGATGTACTACCATAGGATAATTTTTTGTCTGTTGATGTATCCAATGCGATCGCTTTTTCATAGGCCGTTCCGGTAAAGAAGGGTGTGATTTCTTTCCTGATTGCCTCTGGAATACTGGCTAAGGTATAATCTTGTTCGACACATTTGCTTACCAATTTACCCACCAATTCATGAGCTTCACGGAAAGGGATTTGGCAGTCATTTACAAGGTAATCCGCTAGGTCGGTAGCGGTAGCAAAGCCTTTTTCTAGAGAGTTTGTCGTGTTATCTGGGATGAATTGCATATCCTGGATCATAGATTGTAAGCCTTCCAAACTAATCTTCACTTGATCGACTGTATCAAAAAGAGCTATTTTATCTTCTTGCAAGTCACGGTTGTAGGCAAGGGGTAGACCTTTGAGAAGAACCATCATATGTTGCAGATTTGAGACTACACGGGCTGACTTGCCACGGATCAGTTCGGCAATATCTGGGTTCTTCTTTTGTGGCATTATGGAAGAGCCGGTAGTAAGAAAATCGGGTAGTTTGATAAAGGAGAATTCTTGTGAGGCATAGAGGATGATTTCTTCACAAAGACGAGACGCGTGGAGCATAAGTTGTGAAGAGGCAAAGAGAAAGTTTAGGATGTTGTCCCTATGGGAAACGGCATCAATCGAGTTGGGGCTGATGTCTAAAAGTCCTAGACCTTCTTGCATAAACTGCCTGTCAGAGGGGTAGTTTACACCAGCCAATGCCCCTGAACCTAATACCAACACATTATTGCCTTGCAGGGTAAACTGGAATTGCTGCCAATCGCGATAAAACGCCCAAAAGTATGAGAGTAAATAATGCGAGACACGAACTGGTTGGGCAACCTGTAA
Organism: Spirochaetota bacterium; assembly: GCA_039028475.1. GTDB lineage: Bacteria > Spirochaetota > Leptospiria > Leptospirales > Leptospiraceae > JBCCIA01. The sequence continues at coordinate 3,665 of JBCCIA010000105.1, forward strand.
GTGAGTGTATCCTGGTAAAAAGACATCTATATTGCTCTCTGCTTGTGTTACAAATGTTTCTAATAACGAATAGAGGAGCTTTTGGATAGAGTTCACTTCATCGCTAATATAGAGTCGAATGTCTTGTGCAATTTGATCGTTACGCGAACGACCTGTATGTAACTTCTTACCAGCATCCCCAATTAATTCAGTGAGTCTCGCTTCAATGTGCATATGGATGTCTTCTAACTCAATATGAAAAGAAAACTTATCTTCTTCGAATTCTTGTAAGATCTGCTTGAGTCCTGTCTCAATGCCCTCCAATTCTGCATCGGAAAGTATCCCTATACGGTGTAAGTTGCCTGCATGTACTAGACTACCTTGGATATCTTGTTTGTAGAGGCGGCTATCAAAGCTAATGGATTCACCAATTCTTTCCATAATCGAGGAACTTGTCTGTGAAAACCGCCCCCCCCATAGCTTTTTATTCTCTTTCTGATGAGACATAATAACTCCTTTTTTGGCCTTTTAAGATAAACTAATCTTTTGTGAATAGGGAAAAGAAAAGGAAAAAATCGTCATAGCGGCTAGAAAGTAAAATGTATTAGATTTTTTTCTAATATACTATATTTTGCTTTTAGAGGCCAAAAAAGATGTCTGATAGGGATTCTAAAGCAATCATAGAACAACTGCAAAAAGAATTAAAAGAAAACCAAAGAATGTTGCAAAAGCGTGAGAAAGAGCTAAGCAATATCTATGACAATATGCTGGATGGTTATTTTCTTTCTGACCTACAGGGGAATCTATTGCATGCAAACCAAGCTGCTGCCAATATCCTAGGGTATAAGAACCCGAAACAGCTGTTAACCTTGAATTTAATCCAAGACCTGTATTTTTACCCAGGACAAGAAAATCTAATCCGAGTTTTATTGGAGAGGGTGAAAAAGGTACGTTCGTTCGAGCTTTCTTTAAAAAATAAGAATGGCCAGGTTGTGATCGGTGAATGCAATATTCGTTACCATTATGAAGTCATCCATAAGCCTTATGCCTTAGAAATCATCTTTCGTGATATCACCGATAAAGAAGCTGTAGCCTCAAATTTAAAAGTTACCCAGAAAAAGCTCGAAAAAATCATTCATAACGCACCTCTGATTCTACTGGCGACTGATGAAAAGGGAGTCATTACCGTGTTAGAGGGGAAGGGTTGTGAGGATGTGGGCCTTGCAACTGGCCAAGCCGTTGGTTTTTCTATCCAAGAATTTTTCTCGAACGAGAAACGTCTATTGCAGTTAAGTCGTAAGGCTTTTGGCGGGAAGGAAGATGTAGATATTATTGAATTAGGGGAACGCTTATATGAGGCTACTTTTTCTCCTGTATTGGATGAGGATAAGGACATCATTGGCTGTTTAGGTGTTTTTTTTGAAGTTACGCAGTTGAAAAAAGCGGAAAGCGAGTTGCTGCAAGCCAAAGAACAAGCGGATCGTGCCAATGAAGCGAAAAGTAGATTTCTAGCGAATATGAGCCATGACATTCGTACACCAATGAATGCGATTATGGGCTTCAGTGAACTCCTTAGTTCGATGATTACCGACAAGAAGAGCAATAGCTACATCAAATCTATCCATAGCAGTGCCAAGAGCCTGCTAGCTCTGATCGATGACATTTTGGACTTATCGAAAATTGAAGCAGGTAAGTTAGAAATCAACCATGAGTCGGTGAATCCTTTTTTGCTCTTCCAAGAAATCCAAAATATTTTCTCTATCAAGATTTCGCAAAAGAACATTTCCTTTTTGATTGAAATCGATCCTGAGATTCCACAATGGTTGATCCTCGATGAGACTCGTCTGCAACAAGTCGTGTTTAACCTAGTTGGCAATGCCATTAAGTTTACAGATAAGGGTTTTGTCAAAGTAAAGGTTTCTAAAACATTTAATAAGGAAGATAAGAGTTCTTTGGATTTAAAAATTACTGTAGAGGATACTGGTATTGGCATTCCTGAAAACCAGCAGTCACGTATCTTTGATGCCTTTGAACAGCAAGAAAAGCAAAAGATACAGAAATACAAAGGGACTGGACTTGGTTTGACTATCTCGAAACGGTTGGTAGAGATGATGGGTGGACAGTTGACTTTAGAAAGTACATTTGGTAAGGGAAGTGTTTTTTCAATAGAGTTGCTAGATGTAGCTGTTGCTAGTACCTCGCAAAATGAAGTGCATACCCCAGATCTTTCTATTGATCCAACGGGATTTTTGCCAGCTACGGTTCTTGTCGTCGATGATATCCAAGCCAACCGCAAGTTGGTAAGAGGAATAATACAAAAAACACAAGTTAAAGTTTTGGAAACAAATTCGGGAGAAAGGGCTATTGCGTATGCAAAGAAGTACCAGCCGGATCTGATTTTTATGGATATCAAAATGCCTGGTATGGATGGCTTTACCGCTACTGCTAAAATTAAAGCTGAGTTGGATATCCCCATTGTTGCCCTTACTGCTTCTGCTATGATTGAAGATAGGAGTAAGGTCGAGCAGAGCCGTTTTGATGGCTACCTCAAAAAACCAGTGCAGATGAGTGAAATTTATTTGGAAATGTCCAAGTTTTTACCGCATAAGGATGTAGATAAAACTGTAGAACAAGCCTCTACTGCAAGCAATAGTTATGAAGTGGATGAGACAGCTTTAGCAAAAATCTTACCAGAAGTCGTGAACTTATTGGACGCAAAATGGGAAAGTGTTTATCAGAAAAATAATATCAATATGATCAAAGATTTTGCGAAGGAAGTGCAATTTTTAAACCAAGATACGAAATACCCGCCTTTGTTAGAGTTTTCCGAAAATCTAATGCGTTATACCGACACTTTCGATATTATCAATCTTCAGCAGGAGTTGAATCAATTTCCTGAAATTGTCGAAGCGTTAAAACTACAATTGGATGCGTTGACAAACCTATGAGAAGAAGTGTTGCTTGTCTAATTTTATTTGTTGCGTTTCTCAGTGCTTAGTGTTCTTTTGGAAGGAGAATTGTATCATGGCTCATATCCTTATTGTAGACGACAATCCAGAAAATATCAAAGTAGTTGGGAGTATCCTAGGTAGGCATAAGATGGATATTTCCTTTGCTTTAGATGGTGAAACTGCTTTGAAAATGCTTCCGCAGTCCAGTTTTGATCTTATCTTATTGGACATTGTTTTACCAGGGATGGATGGCTTTTCTGTTTGCGAGCAAATCAAAGCTATGCCGAATTTTTATGAAATTCCTATTATTTTCTTAACCGCTCGAACAGAGATCGACAGTTTGTCGAAAGGTTTTGAAATTGGTGGTGTGGATTATGTTACCAAACCATTTCACGAGAAAGAGTTGGTGGCACGAGTGAAGACACACATAGAACTCAATGAGTCCAAGCAAAATTTAGAACAGGCTTTGAAACATTTACGTAAGGATCTTCTGATGGCAAGGAATATCCAAAGTAGTTCTATCTTTAACCCCAACTTGCGTTCTATTTCTGGTCTTGCCTTTCATACTGAGTATTTGCCTAAGATTGAAGTCGGTGGTGATTTTTTTGACATTGAAGAAATCGAGCCAAATTGTGTGCGTATTTTTCTAGCAGATGCGACGGGACATGGTGTGCAGGCAGCTCTGGTTACTATGGCGATTAAGGCGAAGTACGAAAACATGAAAGATGAATTTTGGGGTCAACCTGATGAACTTTTGCGTAAGTTGAACCAGAAGTATGTGCAAAAATACAGTATGTTGTATAGCTTTTTTACTTGTTTCTTGTTAGATATCGACCTGAACCAAAACCAAATCGTATACACTGCGGCTGGTCACCCTCCACAAGTGTTGTTACAAAAAAATCGTGACATGGTTTCTTTAGGTGTGGAAGGTGCGATTATTGGTATGGACATGAATTCTGTCTACGTGGCAAAAACCGCTGAGTTTGCCATTGGTGATCGCCTTGTGCTTTTCTCAGATGGTTTGACTGAGGTTTTTGATGATAAGGGACAGCAGTTTGGTGATGTTGGTATGTTGCCCATTTTGCAGGAAGAAGCGGGTAAAAAGTTACCAGACCTTTCTAAAGCTCTCTTGGAAGCAAAAGATACCTTTCGAAAAGATCATACTATCTTAGATGATGTGACGGTGATTTTTGTGGAGCGTTTATAGGGAGTATCATAAACGCTGATTGTGAACTAACTATCTACATCAGAAGTATCTAATGTAAAAAAATCTAATGCCTTTTTTAAAGAAGTTATCTCATTGCGGAGATTGTGAGCTGTTTCTAATAGTGCATCTGCTGAATTGGAAAGTTCTGTGCCTGAGTTGTTTATATCCTTGATGGTTTGATTTACTTCTGACTGACTCTTCATTTGTTGTGATTCTGCATCTAAAATTTTTCCTGCTAGTTCTCTTAGCGAGTGGATGTTTTGTTTTACCTGTTCACCGAGTACTCGTTGTGCTTCTGTATTTTGTTGGATAGAACTAAATGTTTCTCGGAATGCATGGATCATAGCCACCATCTGCTGGAATACTTCTTTGGTTTGCCCCAAAAATTCGGAACCTTTCTTAGTTTCTGATAGAGCTTCTTGGATCAATTTATCAATCTTAGAGACACCGGTATTTGTTTGTTCCGCGAGTTTTGCTATCTCACCGGCAACCACGGCGAACCCACGCCCATTTGCACCTGCTCTTGCTGCTTCGATAGATGCATTCAACGATAGCAAATTTACCTGTTCGGCAATACCATTGATGAATTCAGCTACTTCCCTGATGGAGTTGGTTTTATTTTGTATTTGCAACATTCCATTTGTAGTTTTTTGGAAGTTTGTTTCTCCGACCCTAGCCTTTTCGGAGATAGATGTCACTTTTGCAGAAGCACTCTCTGCATTGGCAACCATCTTATCGTTTACTTCATCCAATGCTTCCATTTTTTCTTCGGATGTTTGTGAGGCTTTGACTTGCAGTTGGAGTAAATCAGCGGCCTTTTTTGCACTTTCTTTAAATTCTTCAAAGGTAGTGGCGAGTTTTTTACTAGAAGTGGATTGTTTTTGTACTCGCTCTGTTACTGCCTCTGCTCTGTTGTGAATTTGTTCAGAAGATTGTGACACTTTCTGCGTAAGGGTATTTCCCGCTTCTACAACTTCTGAAATATTTTTTTTGGTTTTTTCTATAGAGTTGATGATATCACCAAAAATATCGAGACCTGCTACTTTGTTATTTTTTTGCAATTGTCCGTTAGCAATGGACTCAAGACCGGTTTGGATCAAATCTACTTTTTTTCGCAATGAGCTTACTGTGAAGAAAGAATATGTAAAAGCACTCACTCCTGTTGTTAGACTTAGACAAATGACTTGCAAGCTCGAAAGACTGATCTCTTTGAAAATATCTGCTACCATGAGAATTGTTAGACCTCCTGCACTAAACAGACCAATGGAAACTTGTGGAATTAACTGTCTCAAGGTTAAAGATGGGATAAATGCATTGATTTCTGTTTTTTCCATTCTCTTAAAATAAGGTAGTTGGAAGGCCTGTTCTACTACATGTTCTGTGGCAATAAAAGAACTTGTACAGCAAAGCGGCATAGCCAAAAGAGAATAGATGGATGCATAGATAACGCGTTTGAATGAAATATCGTTGAGGAAATAAACACCGATTGCAAGACTTATAGGCCCGACGGAATTGATACAAAAGCTAGTAATAAATTCCGCAACTGGAGCAGCGTATAATACTTTTGCTGCGGCAATGACTTCTTGGGGCGTGTAAGTTTCTGTTTCACTTTTATTGCAAAGAGCTTTCACGCTTTTAAAGCGTATGATACGTAGGATGTCTCCTGTACCAATAATCGGCGGTGCTATGATTGCAAAGACTAGGAATACTGTTGATATATTTTCTGCTGTAATATTTAAAAAGATCCCTTCTACATAAACTACAAAAGGAATAATAAAAATAAATAGCATCATATTTACACGCAGCATTATTTTAGTACTGATGGCCATATTTAGCTAGCATGTTGCGTGTGAATAGCTGTGTCAAGTTGAAAGTAAAGGTACTATTTTTGTGAATACAATATTTACTTAGTTGACTGGGGTATTTCTAGTAATTAGTTTTCTTCCATGCACCTCTTGTTCACGGACGCCAGTGTAGACCCTCGTTTGGGTGTAGGCTTTGGAGCTTATTTGTATCTCCCGCATGAGAACCTTTCTATTGTTCCTGATATCCAAGTTAAACGCTTTGAAGCAACGTCCTCCACAAAGTTGGAATTGCAGACTCTGCTTTGGGCATTGGACCAAATTTCTGTAGATGCAGTTACTGTATATACTGATTCTCAGAACATCATTTCTCTACCGCAGAGGAGGAGTAAGTTGGAGAAAGCTAAGTATCTCACAAATTCTTCTAAGCTCTTAAAAAATCATTTGCTTTACAAAGAGTTCTATCGCTGTTATGATTCGCGTCAATTGCAGCTTGTTAAAATAAAAGGTCACACAGCTCAGAAAGATGAACTTGCTAGGATCTTTGCACAAGTGGATAAGACATCTCGTCAGGCTTTACGTAGGTATTTGTGCGAGAAGACTTAAGTCTTAGCTGCAAGCGAATTTGATCAAAGAACTTCTTTTACCTCATTAGAAGATAAAAATAACTCTTGTAATTTTTGTAATTTCTTAATAACTTCTGGTATTCCTGTCAATTGGTTAGAGGATACATTTAAGCTTTGCAGTTTTTGCAACTTGGCAATCGTTTCTGGTAGTTCTTTGAGTTGGTTGGACTCTAAATCTAATTCAATTAACTTTTGTAACTTTGTAATTGATTCAGGGATTTCTTTGATTTGGTTGAAACCTAAGTCCAGTTCTTTTAGGTTTTGTAACTCAGTGATCGGTTTTGCTATTTCTTGTAGCTGGTTGGATGCTAGATCTAGCCTTTGTAGGTTTTGTAATTTGCTTATCGATTGGGGAACTTCTTTGAGCAAATTGGAAGATATATCTAATTCTTGTAGGTTTTGTAGCTTTAGTATAGGGTCTGGTATTTTGTTTATCTGGTTGGACTCTATAGACAACTCTTGCATATTTTGCAATTCAACCATTGACTTTGGCAGCTCTTGCAGTAGGTTGGAATCTATATACAACTGTCGCAGATTTTGCAGCTTAGCGATCGATTCGGGAATTTCTTTGATTTGGTTGAAATCTAAATATAAGTGCTCTAACCAATCCAGGGCAAACACTTCTTCTGGTATTTCGCTTAGGTTTTGCCGGCTTAAATCAAGGGCTGTATGTTTACCCTCTTGGACTTCACGAATTTTCTCTAATGTTTGTTTAGGTGTTTTAGACATGACTTATAGTCCTTTTTTATCGAATAGTCCCAACGCTACAAGTCAAAATGCTCTCTACAAAATAATAATCTCTTTTGTTCCTTCCAAAGCCGTCTTTTCTACCATTTCTCTTGCAAACGTTCCACTTCCGAATGAATAGGAAATTTTAAACCAGAGCTATGCACTGCGTATTCCACTCTGCCTTGGTGGATTAATTTGGTGACATACCGTGAAGAAACCCCCAAAGCCTTGGCGAATTCTTCTTCTGTAAGTAATTCCGAGAGAGGAGTGATTGTAGCGAGACGCAAGCTAATATGATATGCCATTGCCCTACGGATTTTATTTTGTGATAGTTTTCGAAAGATACCGTCTCCACATTCACTACAGAAATGATCCTGTAGATCATCCATAACAAACGGTGCTATGTTTTTAGATTTATAGGTCTTCGAAACATTTGTTTTCAAAACCATGCTATCCTTAGCACCACAAGAAGGACAATCTGTAAAATCAAACCTACCCATTTTCTTTTTTCTTTTTAAAGCTAATAATAACTAACAACTCACCATTTTGGATTGTGATTTTTATATATGCTTCAACTCCTTTTATTTTCTTGGCATAGGCATCTTGCCAACCGGGGCGATTTATATCTTTCGTACTTTTGAGAAAGTGCTCCCCTTTCAAGGCTATTATTTCTTTTACAATGTCTTCCTTTTCCAAATTGAAGTTATAAATAGCAGTATCTGAAGCGTATTGTGTAATCCTAAAATTATTGTTTTGGATCAACTCTACGACTCGATTCAATTTATATTTGGGAGTATCTTTTTCAACTTTCTCAAGCACCTCGAACTGCTACGGCTACAACTGGAGTAAGCAACTAAGCCTTGGGATTGCTCTAGTCTCTGTCGTCTCGGTATGCTGAATTGTGATCGAACCTAAAAAGAAAGTTTTGTTCCAGCTACTCGACGAGCAAAATTTCTCTATCTTAGAAACTAGAGCAAAACCTGGGCATCGAGTGAAATTTATTGTGCCTACAATAAATTTATTATCGAGATGACCGAGAACGAGGTGAACGATAAATACTTAAAAATTGACACCTAACTATATATTTAGTTTTATTGCACATTATGTTTACAGATACACAAACCAAGCTGCCTACAATTTCGCAGAGCACAGTTCCGAAAAAGCCCAAGAAAGGAAAGGGCTATATTTTATTTTTAGTGTTTCTTATTCTCTCTGTTATAACGGTCATATTAAACCAAAGCAAATTAACTAAGTTTACCGTAGGAGAAGAAAGAGAACTTGCCAATTTAGAGGAGAGAATGCAAAATAAGATTCTCCTCAAAGATTGGGAAAAAGAACGCTACTGTGAATTGTTAAACAAGATAAAAGGAATCAAATTATTTGCTTGTAAAGAGAATTATTTCTGCAATGTTGGGAGTCTAACTGGTTATACCATACAATCAGGAGATGTAGACCTACGAGAAACGGGAATTTCGTTCGCAGACGCTTTAAAACTTGCATTTGCAAAAACAGGGGTAGATGTAGGGCGCTTTCAGGCAAGTAAGTGGGCGAAAGATTTGAATGGAAAATCAGGCGTTGTAGAATGGAGAACAAAATGTGGGGCAGAAGTAAGCATAGATTCTCCACACACAAAAAATGGACCAGATGTATTTCATATTGGTTATAAAACTTGTGGTAAGCGTAATAGACAAATTGGGCATATATTTTTAGATTGTGTTCCATATTTTAGAGATCCAAGATGAATCAGTTTATAGAAGATAGCGTATCTACAATTCAGAAAAATTTAGCTTATTCTTTAGAAGAATTATCTGCTAAAAAAAATACTGAATATAGAAAAAGAATATGCCAGAAGTATACAGATGGCCAAGATCTATATCCTCTTTGGGAATTTATTAATCCTTCCTTTAGCATCCGTGAGAAAGAAGCATGGCAATGGATTGATGAGTTTCTGCAAGGGCAAGAGACCTATCTGCTTTTTGATAAAAATGATTCTTTACAAGTTTACGCTATTCGTAAAGAACAACCCATAGAGAAATTTTTGGAAGAGTTTCCCTGGGACTTCTATTTATCGAACGATTGTTGTGATTTCCTTCTAACCCAAAATGACCACGATTACCTAATCGCTGCAGGAACCGCCGAACCCTGGCTACGGCAAAAAGCCGTTGCCCTCTCGCAAACTGGCTGGAAAGACATGGACGGTAGGAGTTTCCACATATTATGAGAATAACTTTTCTAACGGGTCTTCTTCCACATCTATAGCTGTTTTATACAACTCAATGGGATCTAAATCCAAACAATTGGTTGGATCGTAATTGCCGCTTAAATCCCAAGCCAAAGTATTGTTTAACACAGTGCATCTTTCTTTAAAAAAAGTCTTATCTTGCAATTTTTGAAAAACACCTTTAGTCAGAAGAGGTTTCAAATCATAGAGTTTGATTTTGCCATCATCAAAGTAAAGATAAACTTTGTAATCTTCTACTGGATATACTTGTTGAATTTTCACTAACATAATAAATTCTTCTTAACTTAAAGGTTCTATCTTTGCTATTTCACCATGTTGCTTGGCAGATTCCCAATTCCCTAATAATTCTGTTTTTCTCAGTTCACACCATGCTAAAACTAGTTTTAGTTGTTTTGATGGAAATAGCCCTTGGATAACTGCTGCATTCCGAATGTCCACTAACACTTGTGTATTTCCATATTCAGCATGAAAATGAGGTGGAGCATGATCATTCCAATACATATAGATTTTTATTCCATAAAATTCAGATACTAAAGGCATATTCTTTTCTCTTAGGTTTAGACAAACAATCAATTATTTTTTCACGAAAATTTTTATAGAAACGAAACTATATAGAAGGAATCAAATGATTTTCTTGTAAAGAGAATTGTTTCTGGATTGTTGTTGGTGTTGTGTTTGGTTTACATTCACAGTTAGAGCAATTTGTTCTTTTTCATGCTTTTCTTGCAATTCTGGATTTTTCTCTCTACGAGTTTTCTCATCTTCCACACCATCGAGTAATTCTTTGACAGAAAATTCTTTTCGCAATGCTCCAGAACGATACATTGCCCAACCTTTTGCTTCGTGGCCAATCAGATCTTTGTAAGTCGCATAATGTCCTTCATGTTCAGGTAGGGGAATTTTTTCTTCATAATCGAGGTTGGCAAATGATTTGTGGATTTCGTTGAAGTTTTTCCAAATCGTTGCAAAGTAGTCTCGTTTGCGGGAGCCGTTGACGTGGACGTAGGCTTTTTTATCAAAGCGGTCGAAGGTGATGAGTGCCTCAGTTGCAAATTCTGTATTTTTTAGGACAACACCATTTCTCCAAGAGATGTCTGTATCGTGGCGACTTTTGACTAATAACCATGAAGTGATTTGCGGTGGTAAGTGTTCGTTGTAGTCGAAAACAAAGTGTAGGCTTTTTTCTTTGTCGAATGTGTATTCCGGCTCTGTTTCAGAGAGAAGACTTGGTATTAGAATGTGGTCATCATCAATCGAGTAGCAAAGTTCGAGTTCTTTCATTATATGGATGATGTAGCTATGTTTGCTTTTGGGATATTTCTGTGGGTCTAAGATTTTTTCTAAAATAGCTATGGGAAGTATTCCGTCTTTCTTTTTTAACTTCAAACCAACTTTTCGGCCAATGCGTGTGTAGGATATCGGTGTTTTCGAGTTCTTTGTGTATGGCATCTATTAAGGTTTGAAGACCCTCGTTCGTTGTGCAGGATGTGGGGTAAAAACCACAAATATTGGGGTATTTCTCTTTTAGCTTGCGTCTGTCGACTTCAAAATTTGGGTTTTCGTCGATTTTGTTGAGAACGACAAAGATAGGCGATGTTTTGCTATTGGCTTCAATTTGCTTTAACCAGTATTCGGGCTGTTCGTCTTTGCGATTGTCAAGGACTACGAGGTAAAGACAACGGTCGGAAAGAAAGAATTGGTGAGTAGCGTGCATAATCTCTTGGCCACCGAAGTCCCAGATATGTAGTTTTGCAGGGCTCTTAGCTAAGGGAACAGGCCAATCACGGATATTGATACCTGGTGTTGCCTTCTCCTTCTTATCCGGCTTTTCTTTAAAGAATCATTTAACTAAAGTTGTTTTACCTGCGTTACCAGCACCTATAAGAATTAATTTGGCCTCGTTTAAAGGTTGAACATTACCTTTATCGTATTCTTGGAAATATTCAATAACAGCCTGTCTTCCTTCTTTAACAATTTCTGGTATTGGATGGATTAGTGGATTGCCGTAAAGATTTACGGATTTGTTGTAGATAAAACTCTCT
>JBCCIA010000106.1:0-15166 GCA_039028475.1 Spirochaetota bacterium
ATTAGGAAAAAGATACTAAATATCCTCCGAAAAGGACTTTATACTAGTAATAATGGAACAAAACATTTGGAACCCTATTCATTTCGATAACAATTGGAAGAAATGTGATACTTCTGTCCTTGAAGGAATTTTGCCTTCGTGGCTTGAAAAAAGAAAATATCTCAATGATGAATCTCCAGAATATAAAGAGTTTATTGATAGATTAAAAAGACAACATGCTATTGAAACAGGAGTTATTGAAAAATTATATGATTTAAAAGAAGGCATTACGGAGACGTTCATCAAAGAAGGGTTTGTCGAGTCTTATCTACAACATGGTGATACCAATATTCCTGCGAAACAACTAATGTTATATCTCACGGACAACTTTAAAGCCATTGAGTTTGTTTTTGATCTAATTAAAGATAATAGACCGTTAAGCAAGGGATTCCTACTAGAGCTTCACCAACTCATAACACAGCACCAAGATTATATCGATGCGTTAGACCCAAACGGTAATCTGATTCAAATTGAGTTATTGAAAGGTCAGTTTAAGCAAATGGATAATAATCCTAAAAGGCAAGATGGGACAAAGTTTATATACTGTCCTCCTGTCCAAGTTGATTCGGAGATCGAAAATATGTTGAGGATTTATAAAATATTAACTGATGATAGAGTAAGCCCAATAATTATTGCATCCTGGTTGCACCACGCTTTTACCGTAATACATCCTTTCCAAGATGGGAATGGACGAGTCGCTCGGTTACTTGCTACTTCTATTCTTGTAAAAAATAATCTATTTCCTTTAACAATTACAAGATTTGCAAGAAATTCCTACATTTCTGCTCTTGAGAAAGCGGATAGCGGTGAGCCACAAAGTTTGGTTACGCTTTTTTGTGAAGTGCAAAAGAAAAGTATCGAGTCAATTTTAAATTTACAACCAAATCTTCCTGCAAATAATCTAGATGAAATGGCAAGTCTATTGAGTGATAGAATTCTCAATAAAAAACAAAAAACTCTGGAAACAGAGCAAAATACTATAAATCAAAATAGAATTGAAATTTTTAATATATGCCATTCTATACTTGAAAAGTCATATAAGAAGCTACAGAACTCTATCTCTGATGCAGCCGCAACGATTCATTTCGAAACAGTATTGCCAGAGGAGCAAAAATACTATTATTATACGCATCAAATAACAGAATATGCAAAACAGCACCAATATTACTTCAACAAAGCGTTCCCTAGAGGATGGTTTCAGTTTTCATTTCACTTGGATCAAGACAGCGCATATAAACTAATAATTTCTATACACCATCTTGGTTATGATGATTCAACTATTGCGATAGGCACAATACTAGAATACTCAAAAGATCATGATAAAGTTACCATTCCTTTAACAGTCAAACCTTATACGATGTCTATAGTTGATGAAAAGAATTTTCATAATTTGCATAAAAGTATTGAGTCTTATCTTACAAATACCATAAGTATTTCACTTGCCCAGATTATTCATGAATCATGATTTCAGTTAGATGCAAGAGATCTTCTATTGTTTTCAGTGCTTTTAGAGCTTCTTCATCGCTTTGCCCACGTCCTCTTTCAACTCCATATATTTCCCAACCCCCTTCTTCACCGGAGTGCGAATTGCGTGTTGAATAACCCATAAGTTGTCTTTGCTGTGCTTTCCATCGAACCACTTTTGTAGAGTTGTATAGGCAAGTTCGTCATCAACCTTAATCATGTCACCCATAGAGTTGGCAACAGAGCGACGCACATACAAAACCTTATCGTTGCGTAGTTTGTTGTAGATAGGTAGTGTTTTCTCTGGATTTGCATTCACCCAGTCGATCTTCTTGCCCCAGGGCAACTTGGCTCGCAAACCTTCGGAGGCCAAACGGCGGACGTGGAAGTTGTCATCTTTAGCCCAGGCTTTCATAGTTTTTAAAGTTAATTTTTCATCAGCATTGGCTATTGTACGAATTGCCCATTCTCCGGTAAAGCGTTTGGTTAGTTCTTCGATAAAATCCAAACTTTTTGGGATATCTTTTAAAGCGTGGATTTCGACAAATTGTGCAATGGGATAGAGATGGAAACCGTAACCAAACATTCCATCTTCGTTGGGCCATTCTTTGCCGAGTAGTGGTTCGAAGGCTTTGAGTTGTTGGGCATAGGGAATTGCAAGAGCTTCGTCCAAGAGGTCAGCAATGCAAACCAAGCGTTCCTTTAATTCCAAACTTTCGTATTTTTTTTGGTAGAGTTTTATGTATTTGTCTACCGGAAATAAATTTTTTTTAGCATTTATCTCTTTCAATAAGATCCGTAAGAAATCGATGCGGTACCAATCCTTATGCTTGCCACTAGGATTGGTCAAACCAGAAAAGGGGGTTGTCAAATCGTCTTTATTTACCATAGGAACTTATCGGTGTTGATCGATTAAGATGGTATTACCATCGGGGTCAGTGATGCTAAAGCTAGCAGGGCCACTGTCTTTTTCGAGAGATTCCTGGGCAATTTCGATGCCAGCATCTTTGAATTTCTTGTGCAAATCTCGCACGTCGGTGAAGGGATCGACAGGTTTGGCGTCTTGATCCCAGCCAGGATTGAATGTGAGGATGTTGTTGGGAAACATACCTTGGAACAAACCTATAATGTGCTCACCATTTTTCATAATAAGCCAATTCTGTGCTTGGTCACCGCCAAAGACTTCAAACCCGAGGGTTTCATAAAAGGTTTTCGATTTGGCAATATCTTTTACCGCAAGGCTGATAGAAAAAGCACCTAATTTCATATATAACTTCCTAAATGAATATATTTTGAGGTTAAGAAAAACAGCGTGATGCAATCCGACAACTCCTTTTATAACTACTAACAGTCTTTATGCCTTAGGAGTCTGTGCGTATAAGTTAGGACGACAAATCACAAAAAACTTGTTACACTTTTTCCCAAGGAGAGAAGTTTGAAACTTAATATAGGCAAGGTTTTACTGACTCTAGGGGCTTTAGAGTTTTTGAACCCTATGTTGTGGAACGCTAGCTATACTCATTATGAACTGTGGAGTGCCGATTTGCCATTTCTTGCTTTTCTGTGGTTACTTGGGGTTTACAATGTATATTTGATTTGGTGGAAACAGCCATTTCGTTTGGCAAATTTATTGCAGGTAGCAAACTTGCAAAATCTTGCAATTGCTGTTATATGGCTCTTTCTTGTATTGCAATTTGCCGGTCTTGTAAAAGTTTTGTTGCGGGTTCATATCTGGGAACTAGGACTATTCAGCATTTTGGGCATTGGCAACTTTCGCCTGTGTAAGAGTTTGTCTGCGGAGAAGACTCCAGATTCTTGCAATTCGCTGTATTTATAAATTTTATGTGTAGTTACACATAATTTTACTTGACGGATTCTGTTAGTTTCCATATAAGTGCAGATATAGCATACTGTAAATCAGGCAGTTGGACGGAAAAGCCGGCAGTTTTTTCTCTTTTTGTTGTTCTTTTTTTTATTCTTTTAAAAAAGCCGGCTTTTTACCAGTATGATCTAAATATACAAAGAGGGTAAGAAATATGAAATTTACCACAGTTGATGGTGAAAGAATAGTTTTTGCATCGGCAATCAGAACTCCTATCGGGCAAGCGGGCAAGTCCCTTTCTAAAATGAGCTCAACCGATTTAGGATACCTACTCACTGAAGAAATCTTTAAAAAAACGGGCGTTTCTAAGGAAGAAGTAGACGGTGTTGTAGCGGGAGAAATCAGCCAAAGCTACCGTGCTCCTAATGTGGCACGTGTTATTTCGGTCAAGGCAGACCTTCCTCTAAAATCCTCTGCAATCACTGTAGCAAATAACTGTGTATCTGGCACAGAAGCTCTTTTAGATGCAGCTCGACGTGTGATGATCGGCGAAGGCAAGCTCTATCTGACACTTGGTATGGAAACCATGTCACAAGGACCACTCACTCTAGAACACGCCAAAGGCAATCCAAAATTAGCAACTGTTGATAAAATCAAAAAGAACTGGGATAAAGCTCTAGAAATGGGTGTTCAGGTTGTTGACCCTGTGGATGAGGGTTTGAATGACCCCATTCGTAAAATCAACATGGCTATGACTGGCGAAGTAGCTGCACAGAACTACAAGCTTTCTAAGAAAGACTTGGACACCTATGCGTACCAAAGCTATAAAAAAGCCCATGATGCAATTGTTGCTGGAAAATACCGCCCTTACCAAGTACCAGTTGCTTTTGAAGAAGGCAAGGTGTTGGAAGACGACGAATACATCATGTCCAAAGTGGGTATGGTAGAGAATCCTGCTCGTTTTGACAAAGCTACTGCTATTTTTGATACCAAATACATGAGTATCAAAGAATTCTACGAAGAAAATAAGAACTGGATCCGTTACCCTTACGAAGAAGGAAAAACACAAGCTGCGGTAACTCTATTCAACGCTTGCCCTCGTTCTGATGGTGCCGGTGCTGTTTTTGTAACTACTGAAAGCAACGCCAAAAGACTCGGTCTAAAAATCCAAGCTGTTCTCAAAGGTTGGGGTATGTATGGTGTTGACCCTGCCCATATGGGTATTGGTATGGCGCATGCAATGAAAACGGCTCTGGACAACGCGGAAATGAAGTTCGAAGACGTTGACAACTTTGAAATCCACGAAGCATTTGCTGCGACGGCTATGGGAAGTTTTCGTGAAGTGAAAGAATCCTATGGTTTTGACTTAGAAGCTGCGAACGAAGCTGGAAAAGTAAATCCTCATGGTGGAACTTTGGCTATGGGTCACCCTCTGGGAGCTACGGGAATCCGCGTTCTTATCAACCAGATCCTTGCGTTTGATAGCGACCCAAGTATCAAAACTTCTTTGAATGCCATTTGTGCTGGTGGTGGAGTTGCTGGTTCTGTTCTAATAGAGCGTCCATAAGACTCTTTTAAAGAAGTTTGCAAAACCGGAAGTCTAGTCAATAGGCCTCCGGTTTTTTTTTCTTATATAAAAGATTAGCTGTAAGAGTCTGTAGTAGTTTTCAAACAGGCTCTTGGACTACGCTCCTACAATAATATCCTCAATATCATCTTCTGTCAATGTACATAGGGTCTCTTCGTCGATATCAGTAACTGTCACCAAGCGGTTGGCCTGGTTGCCATATACCTTCTCAAACAAATTACGGGCAAAACGACCATTGCCGAATTTATCATCCCGTTTGTCGTAATGCGATTGGAAGATTGCTAGAAGTTTTTCTTCGGCTTTCTCTGTTACTTTGAGCTTGGACTTTTTGGTAAAGATAGAGAAGATTTTTAGTAGTTCCTCCGGCTCATAGTCGGGAAAGCGGATGTAGTGGTTGAAGCGGGATTGTAGGCCAGGGTTTTCATCGATAAAGTCGCGCATATTTTGGGTATACCCAGCGACGATAGTGATAAAGTTTTCTCGGTTGTCTTCCATAAACTTTAGCAGCGTGTTGATAGCTTCCTTGCCAAAGTCATTGTCACCCCCATCTGCAAGAGCGTAGGCTTCGTCGATAAACAACACACCACCCCTCGCTTTTTCACAAATCTCTGTAGTTTTCATCGCGGTTTGGCCGACAAAACCAGCTACCAGGCCAGAACGGTCTGTTTCTACTAGATGTCCCTTTTCCAGGATACCCAATGCTTTGAAAATCCGTGAAACCATACGAGCAATCGTAGTTTTTCCTGTACCGGGATTGCCGCTAAATACCATATGTAAGCTGCGTTCGGGAACAGGTAAATCCTTGTCTTTGCGTAATTTTTCCACTTTAAGAATATTCACCAGGTTGCTGATTTCAGATTTTACCGTTTCCAATCCAATCAGTTTATTGAGTTTTTCCAGCTCTGTATCTAAGTCAATTTCTTCTTCAACGGCTGTTTCTTTGATATTACTCCCCTTTAATAAGCTTTTGTCATCCTTTTTTGCAGTGTCTTTTGAATCACCTGATTGGGATGACGGCTCTGGGTCTTTTGGAGGTGCTCCCATTTCGGGTAGCATGTCTTCGATTTTCGCGGATGGTTTCTTCGTGCTAGGGCCGAAAAAATCTTGGAAGATGGCGTTCATGTTGAGGTAATCTTTTTTGGCATAGGAAGAAGTGAACGAGGGCAAATTTTGTTCTGGGTGGTGGAAAATATGTTGGTAGCGGTTCAATAGGCTTTTCTCATAAATAGAAATCTTTTTATCTGACTTTACCAGTAGGTTGATGATCTGAAAGAGGTAATTCGAGACTAAATCAAATTTGTTTTTCGCAAAATCCATATCGTAATGCTTCACAACTTTAGCCAAAAGCGGAAGTTCGATTTTTTCTATATTCAGCCCACTTTTGCCATCGGGGTGGTTTTGGATATAACGGTCGATTTCCGTTTTGACTTTTGCACTTGTGTATCCAGACCTATCAATCTCATTCAGAATTTGGGCACAGACGTCCAGCGTATGTTCCGAAGCTCCCTCATTGGCTTCCAGATAGCTTGCGATGCGGATGACCTCCGAAAGTAGCAGAGCTTGGGGAGTCATAAACTTGGCTGCGTGATCTCCCAAGTCGTAGTAGTACTTCTTATAGTGCTGAACACAGGGTTTGAGTTCCTCTAAGATATTTTTGCTTTGGTTGCGTAATAGTTCTGATTGCATGGTTTACCTGATAAGTTCGCTAAGTCCACCATCGACGGTGATTACTTGGCCGGTCATATAGGAAGAGGCTTCACTGGCCAAAAAAATCGCTGGGCCTAACAGTTCCTTAGTGGTTCCCATTCTTTTGTAGGGAATTTTGTCGTTGAATTGTTGCATTACTTCTGGTTTTTCTTTCAGCATCTCGGTCATATCTGTATCGATAAAGCCAGGGCAAATCGCGTTGAGGCGGAACTTGTTGTTCACCCACTCTGCTGCCAAGGACTTGGTGATTTGGATGATTCCTCCTTTCATACCACTGTAGACAGAGGATAGGGAATAGCCGCGCAGACCAAGGACGGAGGAAATATTGATAATGGTTCCCCCTTCTTTCTTCTGCGCTTTGTAATACGCCTGACAAGCCTTGAACGCTCCAACAAAGTTGATATCGATGACCCTATAAATATCTTCGTCTTTGAAAAAGGCCGCCGGTATATTGGTTGCCAAGCCAGCATTGTTTATGAGCACATCCAACCTACCATGTTCTTTGCGAATTTCAGCGATGACAGGCTGAAGCGATTCGTTCTTGGTAAAATCAGCCGTTCTTCCTGTCACAGAAGTTCCCTCCATCCATTGCAGCGACTCCGGTCTAGTGCCTGTCCCATAGACAATGGCTCCCACTTCTGCAAATCCCTCTGCAAAGGACTTGCCAATGCCTCGGCTGGCACCTGTGATGAGAACTGTTTTTCCTTTAATGTCAAATAAATCCATGTATTCTATCCTTTGTTACGGTTCGATGATAAAGCGTATCGGGTTGCCTTGCCGATGGTGCAAGTCTTCCAAGCATTGGTTGACTTCCTCTAGGGGGTGGTGGGAAGTGATGGAATGTTGTAGATCCAACTTCCCGTTGGTGTACAGGTCGATGAGTTCTGGAATGCTTTGCCGATTGGCTCCCAAGGAACCAATGATCGAGATTTGTTTCTGGACAATGTTGGCTGGCATCGAGATATTGAGTTTGTTCCTACCAATCCCTACCAGTACCATCCTACCTCCTGAATTCATAGCTCGCAGTGAATCCTCGATGTTTTTGTAGTAGCCCGAAAAATCACACAGCAGGTCTACATTTCCCAAATCTCGTAGAGTCTTGCCAATATGGCGGATATCATTGACATTGACAACTTCATCGGCTCCGTACATACCAGCGTGTTGCAAAGCTCCAGAGTCAATATCAACAGCGATGACTTTATGTGCACCTAGTGCCTTAGCCAGAGCGACGCCGTGCACTCCCAAACCTCCACAACCAATAATCGCTACTGTTTCGTTTTCTTGCATCTTGCCAGCGTTTTTTAGGGCATAGTAAGGTGTGGAAACAGCATCTGCGAGAATTGCTCCTTGGTCAAAGGGAATGGTATCCGGTAAGTGGTACAGGTAACGTTCTTCGACAAGCAGGTATTCTGCAAAGGCACCATCACTATCGAATCCTAAAACACCTACATCTTCACAAAAGTTTTCATTGCCAGCAAGACAGTGCTTGCATTCGCCGCAGGAAGTGCCAGCTGAAATTACAACTCTATCTCCTACTTTGAACTTACTCACCTCAGAGCCACAAGATTCCACAACACCACTCGCCTCATGCCCCATGATTCTTGGGTAGTGTTTGAGGTTGACTTGCTTGTGCACAGTGATGTGGATGTCGGAACCACAAACTCCGCAACACTTGATCTTCACTTTCACCTGCTTAGAGTTTGGTTCTCCAATGGGCACATCCTCTACTTTCAAGTGGGATTCGTTTTTGTACAAAACAGCTGCTTTCATTATACTAAACTTTGTAGCTCCTTTTTGGGGATATGGGGTAGAGAGTTAATACTAATCGGTACAAGTTGTCCGTTTTCTTTCTTTACTTGTGAGAAAGAAGTGTTCCAAATTTTTTTCAACCAGAACAAGTTTTTTTCATGAGGCCAATCCAAAATTTTTGCAAACAGAAAGGACAGAGGAGTACCGGACGAAATGATGACGACATGCTTTTCATTTGTTATTAGGGTCTCTAAAGATTGCAAAAAGCCAAAAACTCTCGCGGTAAAATTCTTACATGTATCTGTTGTTGCGATTCCTTGGGGAATATTATCCCGTTGCCAATTTTTGAGAACAGTTTCAGTGATCTGGTAAAACAATACGTGTGAGCGTTTGCTATCATCTATCTTGGTGCGCTGCCATTCTTCTACGACTTTCGCGAATCTGGGGTCGCTTTGTGCGATATACTCGGCGATACTCCGCCAAGTGACTTGTAAAATTTCATTGAGAGCTTCTAACCTTTGCAGCTTGTACGGGTGGTTTTGCACATCGAGAATCTTTTCTAGGGGTTCTGCTGTCTCCTGTTGCCTGCGTAGGGTACCTGTTAGGATCGTATCTGGAAAGATCTGCCATTTCGCAAAGTAATCCGCCAGGGCTTGGGCTTGTAGCTTGCCTCTGGCGGAAAGCATATCGTAGTTTTCCCCGCTCGCATTGGCACTGGCGTGTCGAATAAAATAAAGATTGGTCATGACAGGTATGCTAAGACAGTCCCCTATAGTGGAGGTTTAGGAAAAGGAAATTTTATTCCTGTGGCAACCATTTTTCCAAATGTAGGTTATCAATTTTTGCTCGTAGTTGTGCATTTACGATTTCCACAATCTGGTTGTTCTTTGCGATGTCAATGCGATACAGAATGGTAGAGTCACTACTCTCAAAAACCTTGTTTTCATTGTTGTCGCGTACCGTTTTGATAATGATTTGGTCTTTCTCTGGTACAATTGAGTAAGAGACTAGGTTTTCCTCTTTGGGAGATATCCGCTTCAGCTTATCTCCATTTGTATCAGATATAAGTAGAACTTGTGGGTCCAGGTAGTTGAGTTTGCCATCTTCGTTGTAGTCAAAGATTCTGCTTTGGTAAAGAATACTTTTTTGTAGGCGTACCCCTGCTTTTTTGATATTGGCTTGTAGGCTGTTGATACGGTATTTTTCCTCTGTGAGCAGTTTGCTCGTTCCAGTGCTTCGGTTGTAGAATAGAATATTCCAGTAGCGGGGGTAGGAACCGGAACTTCCAGAAGAACTACTATATAGTTTTCGGCTTGTATAGCTGCGTGTGGAGAGAGGGATGATAATACTAGGGGAATTGGTTTGAAAAATCGGTTCTGCGTATTTTAACTTATACTTAGCAAGAAGCGAATCTTTTTGTTTTTGCGACAGAGGTTGGTTTCTACTTCCATTAGGATTCTTACGTTCTCCACAAGCTAAGCAGAGCAATACAATACTGATAAAAAAAAATTTGACGATGTTCATAGTTTGTCCAAATGTATAAAATACAGCCTAAAAACTAGTCGGAAAAGTAGGAATCGTCAAGTATTAAAACAGAACTGGTTGGTTATAGTAGGAGAGTCACATATGTTAGAAGAGTTTTTACTAGAACAAGCAGATGGTTTGATCCGTAAGATAACGGGGTACAAAGTCTCCGAAGTACTAGAAAACGTAACGAAGTTTACCCCAGAACGTGTCTCGAATGATAAGCTACCTGCAAAAGTAGATTTACGACCCTACATGACTGAAGTGGAAGACCAGACCGATACTAATAGTTGTACCGCGAACGCAGTTGCGGGAGCATACGAATATTTGACCAAGCGGCACTTGCAAAAAGATTCGTATGACGTTAGCCGTATGTTTATCTATTACAATGCAAGAAAGATTGATTTGAAAATTGACGATGAAGACGAAATCGAAGATGAGGGATCACGCATTTCTTCTGCCATCAAAAGTTTGCGAAAGTATGGATCCTGCTCCGAAGAGACATGGCCCTATCGTGTGGATAAGGTAGACAAAGAACCTAACGAGGAAGCCTACGAAGAGGCGAAGAACTTTTTGGTGGAAGATGTCAAATCGATCGATACCGATTTACAGACCTGGAAGAGCTGTTTGGCTGAGGGTATGCCGATTATCTTTATTATCCAATTGTACAAGTCTTTTGATAAACATAAAAAGCCAGGCTATGTTCCCTCACCTACCAAAAAGGATGTGTCCCGTGAATCGCATGGTGCTCATTCCATGCTCTGTGTTGGCTATTCGGATGCGGAGAAGGTATTTATTGTAAGAAATTCCTGGGGACGTGAGTGGGGAGATGATGGCTATTGCTACATACCATACCACTATATTATCTCTGATCACAACTTAGAAGATAGCTGGGTGATAAAGCAGTTGCAAAACTTCGATATCGACGAGGATTTATGGAGCGATGATTCTCTCTTTGACGAAACGCACGCCTCTGCCTTTGATTCTATGTCTGAGGAAGACTATGCCGATATGATAGATGCCATGGGCGACTATTCCTTGGAATACCGCATTGGTATTATCATGTTACACGTAGCGGCAAGAGATGAACTCACAGAAGAAGAGTTAGAAGCCATTTCTAAGTATATGGATAAGACCTTACAAGAACTAAACGTCAACCAATCAGCAAAGAAAATTCTCAAACGCTGTAAGAAAAACTTAGATGATAAAGAATTATTGCAAGAGTCTATCCAGTTATTCCAAGAGTATTTGGATAAAAAGATTCTGGCAAAACTCCTATCCGATATGGAAGAAATCGTAGGTTCTGATTCCTTCAGTAAAAAAGAGAGAAAATTTGTAGATAAACTGATCCGCAAATGGCAAGTCGAGGGTAAAGCAAACGAAGACAATAGCGAACAAGCACGGAGTGAGACAAATATAACTATCGAAGTCCCAGAAGTGTTGCAAGAGGCAACAGGAATTTCCGCAGAGTCTTCTGGGATCACTGGGCAGGTTATCCAATTCGAAGAAGGTTGGGACATTCGCTTTCTCAAAGTTGATGGTACATCTTGTTTTATAGAAAGGCTCCAAGACGATTCTGGAGATTGGATTTCCTATTTTGGTGTGCAATACGACAAGCTCGATGAAGATGACTTTTTAGAGAATGATGAATACAAGGAAAAGTTAAAATTAGAATTGGGAAAGTTTGTTTTAGATGAGGCGAGTGACGAACTGAGCTATTCTTACAAAGGTTCTGATGCTAGAGGCGAGTTAGAATACGCCGATTACTCCTCCAAAAATGAGGAGTCCTTCCTAAGAATCTTTTATTGGGATGGCAGCGATGATTTCCAGGTTTTTCTCTATGCAGAGTTAGATTAGAACCATGTCTTGTCCCATCTTTTTACAACATAAATGTAGCAGCAAGCCAGGCTAGACAGTGTTTCGCAGAGAAGTAAAAAAGAATCAAAGACAATCTCATAAATCCCATATTTGTAAAGCATGCAAATTCCATTTGAGCGATCTCCTTAAAGTAGTTCTTGGTAAGGAGTAGAGTAGCATACTTTTGCATTACCAACAAGGTTACGATTGCAGGTTTTGCCGAGATTGCAGAATTTTTTAGAAAAATTGGGTGGAATTCGGTTTTTGCCTAAATGACAACACCCATAGTTAGAGAAAACTATAGGTGTTGTTTCTTTATAAAAACCTGTCCAAAAACAAAACTCAGGCTCTTGTCGCTTGCCTTTTACATAAGAATAGACATGTTTTAGGACACGCAGTGACTCAATCCGAGCTGGTCATTACACGATTGCTTCCATCTGCAGAAACGGCGACAAAGAATCCATTGCCATACACCACAGAAGTCCACATGTTTTCTTCTGTAGCTGTGCGTGCTGTCCAATTGATTCCATCTGTACTCGTCATGACTCGGTTGCTACCTGTGTAGCCAACAGCAACAAAGAGTCCATTGCCATAGGTGACATCATACCAGCGGTCTGATACCGCAGCAGAACGAGCTGTCCATGTGATCCCATCGGTGCTGCTCATAACTGTGTCGGTTCCAAAGAAGTTGAAAGCTACCGCTACAAAAGTTCCATTGCCATAGGTGACAGCTTGCCAGAAAGTAGTTGTGGGGGCGGAACGTGCCGTCCATGTAATTCCATCGGGGCTTGTCATGATCTGGTTGGTTCCATCGATTGCTACAGCAACATACAGGCCGTTGCCATATGTCACTGAGTTCCATTGGTTTGCTTCTGCTGCTGTGCGTGCTGTCCAGGTGACGCCATCGGGACTTGTCATCACTCGATCGGTTCCATCGTTAGCTACTGCGACAAAAAGTCCATCACCATAGGTAACAGATTGCCAACGGCTACTTGTATTTGGGGATGTTTGGAAAGTCCAATTGATTCCATCTGAACTTGTCATAACTCGATAGTTGGTACCTGTAGGGCCAACAGCAACAAAGAGTCCATTGCCATAGGTAACAGAAGTCCAACTGGTATCTTCTGTGAGTGCCCTGGCAGTCCAGGTAATGCCATCCGAGCTAGTCATTACCCGGTTGGTTCCATCGGATGATACCGCTACAAAAATATCGTTGCCATACGCTATGGATATCCATCTATTTGCTTCCGCAGCCGAACGTGCTGTCCAAGTCGCCGCAGTTGGATTGGCAGTTGGTGTGTTGGAAGCCGCAGCTATCAAGCCAGCAGCAACGATTGTGTTATTGTTATTATTTTCTTTTTTGGGACTTACGTAGTTACAGCTCCAGAATGATAGGCTGGTTAAAACCAATATCATTAATGCAAAGTTTTTCATATTCACTCCTTATTCTAAAATGCAAGGTAAGAATCTGAAAGGTGTTACTTGCTACAGTAACATAATTACCAAAAGCTAGGGAAATCCCTTGCTTTTTGCAAAAAAGTTGGAGGGATTTTATAGGAAAACGGTTTAGGTCATTCTTGGAGTTTGCCATAGAGTGAAAAATGTAATATTTTAGTTGTATCTAAAAGTAATGTTTTGTAAAGTAGTTTTTATGGATGAGCCAGAGCAACTTTTTTTACCAATTGGTGACCTTGATTTGCAGCTATTTTTTGGATTCTGGCAAAGCGTTGTAAATCCAAGCCACCAGAGAGTATGGAGTCGTCCATCCTGTCTAAATAAAAGTTTAATATATTATCATACTCGTTCTCAAAACCCTGGCTTAACTCGATCAAAGCAACATCGCGGAGCTTTTTAAAACAGAAGGTGAGAAGCCATTAAATGTGGATTGATAATTTGTGGGGGTATCTCAGTACACAGAGTTTTACTGCATCTTCGGGTGTAAGTTTCTCAGTCCAGGAGAAGTTTGGTAGACATTGACCGGGCTGAGAGCTGTTCGCATAAAATGTTCCGCTTGTGGGGATAGTGAATGCGACGTACGTTAGCAAGTCAAATTAAGAGAAATGGTAAATTTTTGTTCACTATATTCTATTTCAGTGTGAAGTGCAAGGGATAAAGATCAAAGTGTATCAGAAGATTTAATTTTTTCAATTTCCTTTAGCAAAACAGGCAATACATCTACAATTGTCTTCCACACAATTGTAAAATTAATTCCAAAATACCCATAGATCAATTTGTCCCGCATCCCTGTCATTCCACGCCAATCAATAGAAGAGTATTTTGCTTTCAGCTCTGGAGATATATTTTTTGCAGCTTCACCAATGACTTCTAGATTTCGCAAAACAGCATCTATAGTTTTTCTATCAGCAGAAAACTCTTCAAAGCTCATGCCTGAAGTATAGCTCAAAATAGCTTCTATGCTATCACGTATATCTTCTATAAACTGCTTTTGGCTTCTTTTTCCCATATCATTTGTACTTCGTTTAAAATGTTTTCTTTTACATGAGGTTTTAGAGAATTCTTTTCTACCAAATCTACTTTTCTTTGCAGCTTTGCGGATAGCTCATCTTCCAAATGAATGTAGGAGAAAAAGTCAGGAACTTGCTCAAATGTAACAAGAATATCAACATCACTGTTTTCACGTTGCTCCTCTCGTGCATAAGAACCAAATAATCCTAAAGATGCAATAGAGTATCTTTCACAAAGGCTATTCAGATCCTCTTGCAAATCTGCAAACAAATTTTCAATTGTTTGTTTCATACAGCAAATCCATACTTTTTTTGTAACTCTACAGACAGTTCACTCCAACGAACTCCTTTTGATTTATCTTGTTGGAATTCCTTCTCCCTTTGTAATAAAATATTGATAATTTCCTCAGAAACTTCCTTTGTTTCTTCCATACAAAATCCTCTAAGTCAGAAAAATAAGACTAAATTATACTGTGTCAAGGAATATTATTTATTGTACAATTCTCTCTTTCGCATCATGAAACCACACCTCAGCTACCTATTCCCGCATAGCTAAAGCGTGGTGCTATTTCTCTACTCTAAACTCTCAAAGTAGTCTGTCACAAACTTAACCTGAGTTTGGATCAAGTCATTGTAGCGTTTGCGTTGTTTTTCTGGCACGTCTTTATTGTAGAGCCAGTCACTTAAAATGGAAATTCGATCGAGAATACCGACGTATTCGATTGCTGGTAGTTGCATAAGGCACTCCTAATGGTAAATTTAAAAAATACCCAGGAGATGCAGAGAAAAGAAGGCTTGACGTGGAAACGCCAGTACACAGAATTTTACTGCATCTTCGGGTGTAAGTTTCTCAGTCCGGGATAAGTTTGACGGCGAATACCGGGCTGAGAGCTGTTCGCATAAAATGTTTCGCTTGTGGGGATAGTGAATGTGATGTACGTTAGAAAGTCA
>JBCCIA010000107.1:0-15110 GCA_039028475.1 Spirochaetota bacterium
CGTAATATTTTTACCAACCTAATTAGCAATGCCTTTAAATACTCACCAGAGAAACAAAATCCTGAGGCGGAAATTCACTTTAAGGCAAAAGAAGTGGAAATTTTGTTCCGAGATTATGGAATTGGTATCCCCGCAAAAGAACAAAAGAATATTTTCAGTTCTTTTTTTAGAGCCTCCAATACGACTGAAGTCAGTGGGACTGGACTGGGACTTGTGATTGCCAAACAAATGATAGAAATGAATAATGGTACTGTAGAGTTTGAATCGATCCCCAATAAATACACAGTTTTTACTATAAAAATTTTACAATGAAAAGTACAAATGATTCCTACATGCATTATTATCAGAGCAATAGGTCTTACCTTATAGCATGTCTGACAATAAGTTTATTCTTACATAAAAGGTTAGCTGCAATAGCCTGTAGTAGTGTTTTCAAACAGGCTCTTATATGAAGTACATTACAAAAAATATCTTACTCTTTTTCGTCTTATTAGGGACTACTTTCATCATCGAAGCAAAAGACAAAGAGGATCTACTACACGACTATGTTGCAGAAGGTAATATCGATTCAGTAAGAGCTTTACTACAACAAAAAACCAACCTAGAAGCAAGAGATGAGAATGGCTTTACAGCTTTGCACCTAGCAATCCAATACAACCATCCAAACATTGTCAAGCTCCTGATCAGTAAAGGAGCAAATATTCATACAAAAATTAAAAATAAAGAAACCGTTCTACATTTAGCTGCAAGAGAAGGAAATTTAGAGATCATCAAAATCTTACTCCAAAAAGGTGCGAATGTAAACAGTAAAACAAACTCCCAATACACGCCGTTGCATCTTGCTGTCGTATGGGGGCATGTTGCAACTACAGAACTATTTTTACAAAGAGGAGCAGATGCCAATGCTAGGGATGATTCTGGTGAGACAGCTCTGCACAAAGCGGCCGATAAAGGAAACCTAAAACTGATAAAGATTTTACTCAAATATGGAGCAAAAATAAATAGCAAAGATAAGGAAAACAATATTCCCCTATGCTACGTAGTTTTTCGTGGCCAAATCGACATCGTTCTTTTCATGCTCTCGCAAGGAGCAGACATCCATCTGAAAAATAAGGAAGGGCAAACAGCCTTACATTGGGCAGCACAAGGTCTCAGAAATGCTACAACAATCCAACCTTTACTCAAGCATGGAGCCAAGATCAATGAAAAAGACAATAATGGTTATACACCTTTGCATCTAGCTATGAATTATGAAATCGTAAAAGTGCTGTTAAAAAATGGAGCGGATGTTCATGCAAAAGATCAAAATGGAGAGACGGCTTTGCATTCGAACGCTAGAACAGATGATATCCAAATCACCAAGCTCTTACTCAAATACGGTGCGGATATAGAGAAAAAAAGTTTGTCGGCGAATACACCTTTACAAGAAGCGGTACTAGCGGAGCAAACGACAACCGCCAAAGTACTTTTACAAAACGGGGCTAATATCCACGTAAAAAACGAAAGTGGAGAAACAGTTTTACATATAGCCACCAAAAATGGTTTTCTGGATACCACCAAACTTTTGCTCCAGTATGGCTCAAATTTAGAAATAAAAGATTATGTATTTAGCGAAACCGCTTTGCACAAGGCCACAAGGGCAGGCCATAGTTCTATTGTCAGCCTACTTCTAAAAAAAGGAGCCAATATCCATAGTAAAAATCTAAATGGTGAAAGTCCTTTTACCTTGGCCAGCCAATCCAAAGATGTCAAAATCAG
Source organism: Spirochaetota bacterium (assembly GCA_039028475.1). Classification (GTDB taxonomy): domain Bacteria; phylum Spirochaetota; class Leptospiria; order Leptospirales; family Leptospiraceae; genus JBCCIA01. The sequence goes on from JBCCIA010000107.1 coordinate 1,759, forward strand.
AGAACTATTCAAAAAATTTCAATCTTCTACAACAAAATGAATCTAAGTAAAGATGAATTTCCTAAAAAAAATTACAATCTTATCTGTTCTACTATTTTTGCTTTGTAACTGTTCTAGCCAAAAAACAGACCCACGCAAAAAGTTTTTGCAAAATGCATTTCTCTTGGCCCTTATCTACGAAGCTACAAAAGACTATTCCAATTGTAGAACTTATTCGGGTAAGCCAAATAATCTCTTCGCTTCAAACCTATACAAAGACTCCTTTGAACAGGATACAAACTTCTATACTAACATCATACTTGGAGATAGCAGTATGGATCTGTCTAGCCGCATCGATGGCTTTCTTTCCAATTCCAGTAAAAGTTTCGCTGTATCGGGGAATACCCTTTGTGATATGAAAGAGCAACTAACGTCTATACAAACCCCCAGTCCCTCTTGGGTGATCATAGGAACATTGGGAGGCAATGATGTCCTACGGAAATATTCCACTAGCAATGTCATTCATTCTGGAAACAAACTCATCGAAGACATCAAAACTAAGTATCCATCAGCCTCCATTGCCGGAATTGCGATTCACCCAACGAGGATCAGCTATGCAAACCAGAACAAAATTCCAATCCATACAGCTTTACAACCCCTACTCGATTGTTACTTACAACCAGACTCCTTTTTTACCTACGATACGGATGGACTTCCCAAGGAAGAAAATTTTTTTACAGATGACCCGATTCATTACAATTCAACAATCGCTTGGCAAATCAAAAATTCTTTACAAACAACTTGTGGAATTGAACTATAAGCTCAATGTTGTAGAACTAAGGTAAAAAAAATCATCAGACAAGTTTTGGTATCTTAGTAAAAAAACAATCCGATACGTCTTAGAGTCTTAGACAGACACACAAGACATGCTCCTCTAGTACGAAATGATACGATCCAAATTTTAGTGACTCAGAACTCCGGTGGCTCTTTAAACATTAGAGCGGATTCTAGCCACAATGTCTTAAATATATGGAAAGTTAAATGATATATTTTACCAAGTCTCAGTACATACTTGTAAAATTTCTATTGACTATTTTGTAAAAATTGGCTACATAAGGTTATGACAGCGTTGAAAAAAGTTGTGATTGTAGCCTGTGTGTTTTTCTTTTCCTCACCACTTCTTGCAAAAGGTACAAGTCTAACGAACTTACCCAAGCCTTGGACAAGTGCATCTATTAACATATCCTTCTCTTTTGGTAAAAACAACGATCGAAAGATTCGTGGTGCTAGCTACGGTTCGAAAAGAATCTTTCGCTTTGGTTGTGAAATCCGCAAAGGAGTCAGTACTCCGTTTATAGCCTGGAACCTAAAAACAACAGAATTTCCGACCCTATATCTCCCAAAAGACAAAGAAGTAACACTCAGCAAACCTTGGAGCATGAACATAGGCTCTTTTACAACGGATGGTATTTTGAACCTCAAAGGCCCAGAGGTAAAAAGTTTTATGCAATTGCTAACAGAGACCAAAGGTAAGTATTTCAAAGTGAAGCATTACGACCTTAGCAGCAACGCTAAAACAAAAAAAATACGCTTCCGCAATGTAGAAAAAGCCTACAAACTCGTAGCCGCTGCCTGCAAATGGTAATAAATAGTAAAAAACTGATATGATTCAAAAATTACTACTAGTTCTGATGCTATTATGCCTACCACTAGGACTTGCTGGCAAAAAACGTGTTAAGGTAAGCTCTGCACGAGAAAAACGACTGCTAAAAATAGCTCGTAAAGTGGATACTGCTGTCCGTAAACGAGATGCTGCCTATTTTGACAAACACTGGCTTACTGGCAAAGACCTAAAATGGGTTTGTGATAAAGCTTTCCAAGAACTTCCCAAATCCAAACTACCGGAAGATAAGAAGTGGCAAAGATACCGCCGACTACGCTACCAGTACTGTGTAAAAAAGTATTATAACAAGGAAGACCCGTCCTATTTAGGACACTTCCACCGCCAAACAGATTTTTATGTAACGGTAGTTTACGGGCAACTGTCTCCTATGAATACTAGAGTAGAAAGGGTAATTACAATTGATGATAACTACTCTTCACATGCAGATATGCCAGCAGCCGTGATCCGAATTTTATACTCAGGGCCAAAGTCCTACCGTATTTTGCGGGTAACAATGCTAAAGGTAAACGGTAAATATAAATTCGTTGGTTTGGGAATGGGCTGTAAGGAAACACCAGGAAGGTATAGAGACGAATAAATAAATATTACCAACCCCTGGCAATCAACTAAATCTAAGATATCGGTAGTTCTCGTGCGTAAAAATTTACCACCTCGGCGATTTCTTTCTCCACAGAGAACTCGTATTTCTCTTTGACCAGCCATTGGTAGACAATCTCTTTGAAGCCACCAAAAATTAGGTGGGTGAACAATTGCAACCGCTTCTCGGAGAGGTTTCTTTGCCTATAATAGAGCATTAAAATCGAACGAACTGTATCTTGCAGTTTTTTCATATATGTATCTATGATTTTATCAAATACAGGGTCAATTTCAGAAGTCGAATTGAGAAAAATTTTTACCAAGGCTCGGTGCTTTTCCATACTCCAAAAAAGAGAAGAAACTGTGGAAATGAGTGTCTCCGAATACGAAGTAGGAACCTGAACAGCTGCTTTCTGAAACGATTTAATCTCTTTAATCATTTCCATGTACAAGATTTGTACAAGTTCTTCAAAGATACTTTCTTTATTCTGAAAATAGAGATAAAAGGTACCGCGAGCCAAGCTGGTTTTACGGAGAATATCCGATATAGAAGCATTGTGGTAACCCTTATCTGCAAATACCTCTTTTGCAGCATCCAATATGATTGCCTTATTGATTTCTTTGTTCTGTTCTCTTTTGCCCATCGTTCTTCTCTAGTTTATCCCCTAATCTCTAGCAGGCGAGTCATAAGAAAAGAAAATATCTCTATCCCCAGAAGTCAAAGAAAAAATAAAAAATGACAACATTGTCATCAATTTTTATTGACTTTTTCTAGGAATGGTTTAACCGTGGACAAACGAACCTAAAGAGAGGCTTGCTATGGATAATTTTTATGATGATAATGAAGACTTGCAATTTTATGTAGAAAAGGTAATTCGCTGGCAAGAGCTGGTGAAAATCACCGAATATGACTACCAAAGCGAAGATGGCTTCAAAAACGCAGAAGAAGCACTGGATTTTTATAAAGATATATTAAACAGCGTCGGTGAATTGTCAGCCAAAGCCATTGCCCCCATCGCAGCTGAATTGGACAAACAAGGTCTCAAATTCGAAAATGGCGAAGTGGTTTACCCAGAGAGTATGGAATCCCTTTTCCGTAAGATCGCTGACATGGGACTGCACGGAATGTGTGCCCCACGCGAATTCGGTGGCATGAACAGCCCTCTCATCCTCTACTTTCTCACTTCCGAACTATTATCACGTGGAGACAGCTCAGTTATGTCCCACTTTGGCTTTCATGGTGGCATCGGCCTTGCTCTGTTGATGTATTCCATTATGGAAGGTTCCATCAAATACTCCAAAAATCCAGCCAAGATCACCTACAGCCGTTTCCAAAAAGAAATCGAAGAAATTGTATCTGGCCAGGCCTGGGGCAGCATGGATATCACCGAGCCAGGTGCCGGTAGCGATATGTCAGCCATCAAAACCTATGGCGAACAGGACAAGGACGGCAATTGGTTTGTCACAGGAGAAAAGATTTGGATTACCTCTGGAAATGGTAAATACCACATTGTAATTGCAAAAACAGAAAAGGATACTGGGGATGACTTGAACTCTGGCTTAAAAACCTTAAGTCTGTTCTTAGTTCCCGCCTATACAGAAAAAGATGGCAAACGAGTGAGAACTGTAGAAATTGGTGGTTTAGAAAAAAAACTTGGTATCAATGTTTCTGCTACCTGTGCCCTTTATTTTGATAAGTCTCCGGCTCAACTGATTGGCAAGCGGGGTGATGGCTTTAAACTCATGCTCCTTATTATGAACAACGCTAGACTCAGTGTGGGTTTTGAATCTCTCGGGCTTTGCGAAAATGCCTATCGTCTGGCCAAAGAATATGCTGCCGGTCGTGTCACTATGGGCAAAACCATCGACAAACATGAGATGATTGCTGACTACCTGGAAGAAATGCAAACCGACATCCAAGCCATACGAGCCCTAGCCGTAGAAGCCGCCTACCAAGAAGAGATGGCACAAAAGCTAAAGATCAAAGCAGAACTTTTCCAAGAAAATTCAGAAGTCATTCGCAAACAACAAAAGCGATTTAGCCTAAAATCCAGAGAACTGACTCCCCTATTGAAATACTTCTCAGCTGAAAAAGCTGTAGAAATTAGTCGTAAATCCCTACAAATACACGGTGGCTATGGCTTCACAACAGAATTTGGCTGTGAAAAACTTCTGCGAGATTCGGTTATTTTTCCCATCTACGAGGGAACAAGCCAAATCCAAGCTCTGATGGTGATGAAAGACACAATGTTAGGGGTTATCAAAAAGCCGGATCGTTTTCTCAGAAAGCAGTTGGAAGCCAGAGGAAAAATGCTCTTCGGCAAAAGTGAAGCAGAAAGAAAACTTGGTAAAATCCAATCCTTCGCCTATTCCAGTATACAGACTTTGTTGACTAAAGTAGTCTCGACTAAAATTTCCAATTTAAAAAATGTGCCTTTCCAAGAATGGGTGCAAGAGTTCTCCAAGAACTGGAACCCCAAGCGAGATTTTGCACCTGCGATGCTGCATGCAGAAAACCTAACACAGATTCTGGTGGACAAAGCCATTTGTGAAATCCTCTACAAACAGGCACAACAATTCCCGGAAAGAAAAGAACTATTTGACAGATACATCGATAGAGCTGAATTGCGAGTAGAATATACCAACAAAAAGATCAGTGCAAAAGGTGGACGGCTCTTAGAAAAATTGGAGAAGGCAGGATAACATGGCAGTATCACTTCAAAATATTTTCTACCAAAAAGATGTGATCCAGTCTTTGGGGACTATCGCTTTCAATGGTTTGCTCCACCGTGACAAAAAGAGTTTTCCAGAGGTGCATACGCAAGGTGCTTACAAAACAAGAACGATACAGCCTTTAAATGAAAGGTTGGTAGCGGAGTACATTTCCCATGTAGGTGGCAAAAAAGGGAATTATAAAAATACTATTCCGTTTCATTTTTTTCCACACTGGTTGGTTCCCGTTCTCTCCGACACAATGGCAGAAATTCCCTTCAGTATGCTCAAGATCATCAATGGTGGCTGCTCGGTAAAAATCAACCAACCCTTACATTTTGGCGAAAAACTCTTAGTCAAAGCAAGATTGGAAAATATTGATGTGGGTGACACCAGGGTCATTATCAAGCAAAAAGCTATCACAGAAACCAATACAAAACCAAACGCTCTGGTTGTCGAACAAACCACAATCATTCCCCTTGCGAAAAATGGTAACAAAAAATCTACGAAAAAGAAAGACTCTGATGATAAAACCATACCAGTTGCAGTAACAGAAATTGGTAGCTTCTATGCTGTGGCAAATGCTGGTTGGGAATTTGCCCTTCTCACCGGTGATGTCAACCCACTACACTGGTTGCAACCTTATGCCAATGCCAGTGGCTTCAAACGTCCAATTCTACACGGTTATTCTAGCTTTGCCCGCACAATGGAACAGTTGAATCGCAATCTATTTAGCGGTGATACCAGCACTTTGCAAGCAGTGGAAGTCAAGTTTGTCGCTCCCTTCTACCTACCCGGAGAAGCCAGAGTCTTTATCGACAATACAGGACAATTTTATGCCGGCAATGTTCCTGGTGGCATTGCTTATTTAAAAGGAAGCTATACAACAAAATAAAGGAAATGACTATGCAAGATATGATCAACCAATTATGGAATACTCCGCAGACCCAAAAAATGTTGAAATCGATGGGTGTGCCTATGGGAGAAAAGCTCAGTAGAGAGAAAAAAATGTGGTCTGGGTTTCCCTTTGCTGACGAATATTTTGTTGTATTCAGCCAAAACAACGCTGAACAAATCGCCGAATGTATTTTTTCAGGCGGAGGAAATATTTACTTAAAAGACGATGTGGCACAAAAGATTATATTCCAAGAGAGTGCCAAGCATTATGCTAGAAAATTAGAAAGTGATGTTATCAATGACGGACAAAAAATTAAAGGAGTTGTCTTTGACGCTTCCGGCTTCACAAAAGTTTCGGAATTGGAAACGCTATATAGCACCATCCACAACTTACTTACGAAACTGCAAAGAAATGCAAAAATTGTCGTAATTGCAAAGTCACTTGCTGCAGCGAATAGCTACGAAGAAGCATCTATCTCTACTGCCATAAAAGGTTTTATCAAAAGCCTGAGCAAAGAAGTGGGGAATAAGGGTATTACAGCTAATTTGCTCTATATTGAAAAAAATTCGGTATTTAAAAATGCACTGTCTTTCTTCCTTAGTGATTCTTCCGTCTATGTTACCGGGCAACAGACTTTGGTTGAGGAGGTGAATAAAAAGGACAGAGTAGATTGTTTTACACCACAAATTCTCTCAGGCAAAACTGCCCTAGTAACGGGTGCTTCTAGAGGCATTGGCGAAAAAATTTGCGACGCCTTGACTCGTGAAGGAGCCAAAGTAATCGCTCTTGATAGAGTCCAGGAAGCGAGCAATTTAGAGAAAGTTTGTCTACGCAACCAAGCCACTCCGCTATATGCCGATCTCAACGAAGCGGACAGTGCTACAAAGATTTCCCAATGGTTGCAAGAAAATACCAGCGGCTTAGATATAGTTGTTCACAACGCCGGTATAACCCGTGATAAAACTCTTAAAAAAATGAGCCAGGAGAGTTGGAAGGATACTTTGCGAATAAACTTAGAAGCAGTCATTGAACTGAATACAAAATTGGAGAAAGACATTCTCAAGCAAAAAAGCAAGATCGTCTGTCTTTCTTCTATCGCAGGCTTAGCTGGAAATTTTGGCCAAACCAATTATGCAGCCTCCAAGGCAGGTCTTGTTGGCTATATCGAGTATTTCACAAAAAATGCAAAACGCAAAGACATCCAAATCAATGCTGTTGCACCAGGTTTTATAGAAACCTCTATGACAGAGAAAATCCCCTTTGTCACCAAAGAAGTCGCCAGACGCTTTAGCAGCTTAATGCAGGGTGGTTTACCAGAAGATGTAGCCGAGCTAGTAGCATTTCTCGCCAGCCCGCATTCGAATGGTACCAACGGACAGGTCATCCGCGTTTGTGGTGGCAATCTAATAGGAGCATGATATGAGTAAAAGACAAGTTGTAATTGTTTCAGGAGCCAGGACTCCCTTTGTAAAGGCTTTTGCCGAATATACTTCTCTCGATACCATAGACCTTGGTACCATTGCGGTGAACGGTCTCTTGCAAAAAACAGGTATCAACAAAGCCGAAATCCAAGCCCTCTATTGGGGTGGAGTGGTTCTACCCTCGGCTTATCCCAACATAGCACGTGAAATTGCTATCGATACCGGTTTGCCCCGCAGTGCCGATTCGTTTACCGTCAGCCGTGCCTGCACTTCAGGCCTACTGTCGATAACTCTGGCTCATAGTGCGATTGAGAGAGGTGACATCGATGTAGCTATTGCCGGTGGTGGCGATTCTACTTCGAGTGCAGAGGTAAGTCTACCACAAAAGTTAACTAAGACGATTGCTCCACTGGTAATGAGTAAAAAAACCACACCTATGGACTGGTTGGCCGTTGCCTCGCAAATCAATCCGATCACCGATATTTTACCACGACCACCACGTATCGTAGAGAGAAGTACCGGTCAACTCATGGGAGAATCAGCCGAAGACATGGCGAAACGCAATGCCATTTCTCAGCTTGAGCAGGATCAATTCGCTCTTCGTTCCCACCAAAATGCTGCCAGAGCCATTAAAACCGGTCGCTTAGCAGAGGAAATTATTCCAGTAGATTTCAAGAAAGCAAAAAAAGTCTATAGCGATGGCATTGTCAGAGGTGATGTAACCTTAAGAAAGCTATCCTCCTTAAAACCAGTATTTGCCAAAGACGGAACTCTGACCGCAGGAAATTCCAGTCCTTTGACTGACGGTGCAGCCTGTGTCCTACTGATGTCCTTAGAAAAAGCCAAGTCCCTCGGTTTAAAGCCTCTCGCAAAAATTCGCTCCTTTGACTATGTCGGGGTTGACCCTTTTGACCAACTCTTGATTGGACCAGCTATCAGTATGCCACAAGCCTTGAAAAAAGCTGGCATGTCTTTGCAAGACATTGATCTTGTCGACATCCATGAAGCCTTTGCTGCCCAAGTATTAAGCGTTATGAAAGCCTTGGCGAGTAAGTCCTTTGCAGAGAAGAAACTTGGGATGGACAAAGCTGTAGGTGAAATCGACACCAATAAACTGAATATTCATGGCGGTTCTATCTCGCTAGGTCATCCTTTTGCTGCCACAGGAGCACGAATGGCATATACGATGGCAAATGAATTGAGCAAGAATGGCAAAGAAACTGCCCTGTTAGGTGTTTGTGCCGCAGGAGGTCTCGGTGCCGCAGCCGTTTTAGAAGCTGTATAGGACAAAAACCATGGAATTGAACTTAAAAGAAAGTATCTCTGAACATCTATTTGGTATGGAGTCTGCCACTAGATCCTTCTATCGCAGGTCGATCTCAACAATAAAAAAGACCATTCACATCTCTCCTCCTAGAAAGATGCTCGACAAGTGGGAAGAGAGCATTGAGAAATTCTATTTGAACCTACAAAGGGGCAATGATTTTCTCCATGAGCTGAACGAAAATTTGATTTTAAAAAGTTCTCCAGAAAAATTCGAACGGGTGCTAGATCTACTCCATTGGCGACTCAACTGGGATAAGCGAGATATCGACTATAAGGATAACTCTCTGGTTGAGTTTCGCTCGCTATCTGCTCGTGAGGTAGCCCAGTCGATTTCTAATAATTCAACTGTATTTACCTCTGGTTTCGGTAGCAATGGTCGCTGTGCCCTCTTTTTCTGGGCCATCCGTGAAGAGTTTGAAAAGAATTCACACCCACAAAACCTCACCTGGATTAGTGTCAGTGCCCAAGGTGGCAGAGGTAAGGTTCCCGGTACCATTGAAGAATTGGGTGTCCCCGGGCTTTTGCAAACCTATATCAGTGGTCATTTGGAAACCGCTAAATCACTATTGAAACTTGCAGAAGAAGGTCAGTTAGAATTACACACCCTACCGCAAGGAGAGCTTTCGTTTCTTTTAGAAGAACAGGCGAAAGGCAATTCTTCGATTTTGAGTAAAACGGGTCTCGGCACTTTCTTAGACCCCACAATTGGTAGAGGTTCCGCTGTTATGTATGGCGATTCCAAATACATCCAAACGGCCCAAACGGAAGATGGAGAAAGGTGTCTGCAATACAGTATTCCTCTGATTGATGTAGCACTTATTTCCGCACCCTATTGCGATAAACAGGGCAATATCTATTTTGACAAAGCCTCTGCCATTACCGAATGCCGAGAGGCCGCTCTTGCCGCTAAGGCCAATGGTGGTAAAGTATTTGTAGCTACCAGCAAAATCATAGATGCCATGCCAGATAAGGTGGGAATCGATGCCGAATGTATAGATGGCATTGTGGTTTATCCTGAGAATGAACAAATGGGTGGCATCCAGCAAAAGAAATACTGGAACATGTTCACTGAGAATGCCAGAGAAGACGTGGATGAAGCTTTATCTAGCATCAATTTGATCAACTCATTTATGGGGATCACTCCTTTTCGGAGAAAGTTAGATTCCATTCTCAGCCGTATGGCAATGCATGTATTTATGGATGGTGTGAAGCAAGGCAGCGTCATCAATTTGGGAGTGGGCATGCCAGAAGAGGTAGGGAAAATTCTCTATAAAACAGGTGTGTACAAAAACCTAAACTTTACCACTGAAAGTGGCGTCTTTGGTGGTGTGCCAACACCCGGTATTTTCTTTGGAGCTGCGATAAACCCAGTACGGATTGGCAGTTCTTCGGAAATGTTCCACCTCTATGAAGAAAAACTTGATATTTGTGTTTTAGGTTTTTTGCAGGTTGACTCACAGGGCAATGTCAATGTCTCCCGGCGGGGCAACACCGTGCGAGACTTTATCGGCCCAGGTGGCTTCTGCAATATTTCGCAATCGGCAAAGGTAATCGTCTTCATTGGTTCCTGGATGACTGGCGGCAAATCTGAGTGGGATGACCAACAGGTCAAATGCATACGTAGAGGAGAACCAAAATTCCTAGCTCAGGTAGATGAGATTACTTTCAACGGGCAACAAGCTCTGCAAGATGGCAAACAGGTCTTTTATATATCCGATGTTGGACTCTTCCGGCTAACACCAGAAGGTCTAAAATTAGTCTATGTATTTCCTGGAGTAGATGTGAAAAGAGATGTCTTGGGTTTTGCGAAAGCTAAAATTTTGGTGGATGCGGCAAAACCCGCTCCTAGGTATTTGTTTTCTGAGCAGGAGTTTAATGGGAGGATGCAAGAAAAGCTATAGACAGCTAGGAAACGGCGAAAAATGCTAGCTAGCAAGGAGATGTTTCCCAAATGTCTGATAGTGTAGCTAAAAAAAATATTGATCAAAAATTTCTAAAAGGTTTGCGAATTCTTTCCTTAACCGAAGGAGTTTCGACCCTTATTTTATTTTTAATTGCCATGCCGCTAAAGTATTTAGCTGGATATCCGTTAGCAGTTACCATTGTCGGCTCTTTGCATGGTGGGTTATTTGTATTGCTGATCGTACTTGCTGCTCTCGCCATTGTAAAAGTACCCATAGGCTTGCCTCTTGGAATCGCTACAATGGTCGCAGCCGTAGTTCCTGGAGGCCCTTTTGTTGTGGATCATTGGCTGAAAAAATTACAGTAATTCGTTCAGACAATGCCTATTCACTCGCAAACATTTTTTGCATCATCTTTTTCGCCATTGCATTTCCCAACTTCTTAGGCATGATACGCGTCATAATAAAGGTCATGACTTTGTTGCTAGTTCCTGAAATCACCGAAGGTTTCTTTCCCAAGGCTTCTAAGCCAATACGTGCCACTTCTTCCGCAGGCATTGCTTTCATCCCCATTTGCTCTACATCCAAACCAGCATTTGCCAGCATTGGGGTTTCGGTAGGACCAGGCGAGAGGACAGTGACATCGACGCCTTTGTCTTGCAATTCGTAGTGCAAAGACTCTCCAAAAGTCAGAACATATGCCTTAGAAGCAATGTAATTTGCCATATACGGGCCAATTCCATAGGCTCCTAGACTTGACAGCAAAAGGATACCGCCGCGTCCCTGTGCGACCATTTTTTGGCTAAAGTGGTGAGCCAACTGCATCACCGAGGTTACATTGATTTGCAGCAATTTGCTTTCGGATTCTAGGGTATTTTTGTTAAATTCTCCGTGGTTTTCTACTCCTGCGTTAGGGATAAATAATCCGACTTGTAAGCCTTCTGAGGCTTGGATGATCTGTTCAACTGCTTTTGGGTCTGCTAGATCGGCTTGTATTGCTTGTGTTTCAATTTTGTGCTTGTCAGCTAATTCTTTAGCTTGCTCGTCTAGAATTTCTTTTCTTCTAGCAACAAGAACTAGGTTGAATCCCTTAGCTGCCAGTTGTTCTGCAAAGGCTTTGCCAATCCCACCTGTTGTTCCCGTAACCACTGCCCAAGAACCATACCTCGCTTTAAAAATATCTGCCATTGCGATTCTCCTTTCGTTCACTGAAAAACACTTCTCTAGGACGGCAAGTCTTTTACAAATAATATGAGAACTCGCTCCCTGAGCGGAGCTTGTGCAGAGCTATGTCGAAGTGCCGAATGGGAACGTAAATTACTACTAACAACCAGATCGAAACTTTAGGCTTTTTTGACGAGTTCCAACAAATACTCGCCTAACCATTCCCACAATTTTTGCGAACCAGTTTCGGGCAATACCAATTTAGCGAATTGTGGGCGTAGCAAGGCACTCACTGCCCACTGTGCTCTCGCCACTAAAAATCCAGCCAAGGGTGGCTCAATCTCGCCAGCGTCTGCGGCATAGCCAATATTGCGTACAGTCATTTGTAAATCGAGAATGATACCCTCTAACTTCTGTTCTGGTATATCCTCGCTTAGACTGGTGCGAATTGTATTAGCAGCTTTTTCAATACAATGTTTCGCCAAATCAATATGTTCTAAACGAGACAGTAAACAATACTCGTCCTCTACCAATACCCACAAGAAGTACTTCTTCCAAATAGGATCTAGATCTACTCCGACAGGAATACTCTCAAAGAATTTATGCGCAAAAGTAACGGCATATTCCAATTTAGCATTATGGTAAATATGATGTTGCATACCTGCCAGTTGTAAAGGAATACCATATTGTTCTGCAATTTCTTCTATCTCATTTGATTGCGTCAAACAACCGATTGCACTGGATTTCCCCTCTTGCAAATGGTGGAAGTAATGTTGTAAAACATCGCTTCCCTGCGACCATAGTTTTAGTTTCTCTAAGGCTTGTTGTTTTAAATTTGCATCATTGTGAAAGGCTAGCATGGGATATCCTTACTTCCAATATTATGTGCTCAGTTCCATTTCACTTCTGCAAAGGTATCCTGCAATAACCTTTTCGTTATTTCAGATAAATAGACATCTTGTGCGATCTCTATTGTCAGTTGTTTTAATCTCTCTTTCTGCATATGGTTATAGAATTTACCGACAACCGCTTGGATCATCTGAGCATAATCTTCTTCCCCAAAATTTGGCACATAGCTAATTTGTAAGCTGTCAACCTCAGCGTATATAGCTTGTCGCAATTCGGCATTCCAAAGAGGTATGTACATAGTATCTTTTTCTATCATCGTTTCCAAAGAATTCTTAGCATCGAGAATGCCAACAAATTGTTCTACTCCTGCTATCAAATGTTCTCTGCCACAATCAGCGATGGGACATTCGTAAGAAACATAAACCAAAGCTTTGCGTTTAGGTATTCCTCTAACATAGTGCAGCCCGCAAAGCAAAGTATTGGGTTGGTTTTTAAAATCTTGCTTTTCGGCTTTAGATGCATGCAAAAGGTATAGATAGATCCGATGGAATGCATAAAAGGAAAGGAAAATGATAGGAGAAAGAAAACAAAATACAAAGAATTTCCTGGTTAAAGATTTCAAATCTAATAGCTCTAATCCCGCATAAATAGAAAAAGATACTATTATAATAAACAACAAGCTAGATAGCTCGTATACTTTTGAATGTTGTTGTACGAACTTTTCAAACTGTCGATTTGCTTCTTTCTTTTTCAGTAACAATAGTAAAAAGAACTGTCCTAGGTTTACAAAGAATATACTGAATAAAAAAGATAAGAAAGAAAAATTAAAAGTTTGCTTATGA
>JBCCIA010000108.1:0-14965 GCA_039028475.1 Spirochaetota bacterium
GCTTTAGTGAAATCCCAAGAGATGGCGATGAGGCTGTGGAGCGTCGGGCCGAGCGGATCGGGGCCGGGCTTGCCGGCGAAGTGGATCACGTGCAGTTTTTTGACGGGCATCGTCTGACGGATCGCCGTGAGCCCCACGCCAACCCGACCGGTGACGGCTTTGCGATCGATCACCGAATGCGATCTTTTGGAGGTAGAGAAGCTATATCTGCAAACGGAAAAAGTACGAGTTATTTTTCATTATTACAACAAGTAGATGACTGGTACAATGTATTACAAGAAAAAGAAATACAGGCTGGAAGTTGTGGGATCATCCAAGGAGAATTTTCTATTGGCACTGTTTCTTTACTTATCGCAATGTTACTACACAAGCAAATTATCGTTCCCTTACAAGAGCAAGAACCAGAAAAAGAACTGAAAAGCCGAATCGCTCAATGCCAATATGAATTCACATTTCAAGCAGACGGTTCATGGGATTACCAAGAACTTCCAGGAACGGCAAACTCTGAGTTATACGAACAGATTCGTTTTGAAAAAACAAGTGGGCTTATTATTTTCACTTCTGGCTCAACAGGAGTTCCCAAAGGTGCTGTACACAACGCAAACCAATTATTGCAAAAATTCCACAAACAGCGTAGTGGTTTTCGTACCATTACATTTTTACTATTAGATCATATCGGAGGAATCAATTCTCTCCTCGCTGTCTTAAGCTATGGTGGAACAGTCATCCCTGTAAAAGAGCGTACTGCCAAAGGTGTTGCTAAAATTATCCAAGATACAAAAGCCGAGTTATTACCAACAACACCTACTTTTTTAAAAATGATCCTCATGAATGAGTCATGGAAACAATACGACCTGACTTCTTTAAAACTGGTAACATTTGGTACAGAACCTATGCCAGATTCAACTCTGCATGCCTTAGAGAAAATATTCCCTAATATCCATTTTAAACAAACCTATGGTTTGACAGAATTAGGAATTATGCCAGTTCGTTCTCCCAAGGGAGACTCACGCTGGTTCAGCATAGGTGGTGATGGGTTTAAAACTCGAATCGTGGATGGTATTTTACACATTCACTCGCATACGAGCATGCTAGGCTATCTCAATGCTCCCTCTCCTTTTGATAGAGATGGTTGGTACAATACAGGTGATAGAATAGAAGAAAAAGATGGTTATATACGCGTGTTAGGAAGAGATTCAGAGATAATTAACGTTGGTGGAGAAAAGGTCTTTCCTATAGAAGTAGAAGACCATATCATGAAGTTGCCTAATATCAAAGAAGTAGCTGTCGTTGGTAGGTCAAATCCGATCATGGGCAAAGTGGTCGTAGCACGTGTGCAATTAAAGGAACCCGCCTCTCTAGAAGAAACGGAGAAGTTAGTACGAGACCATTGTTCCCAGGGACTCTCTCCTTATATGGTTCCGGCCATTGTTACTTTGGTAGAAAAAGAGCTACATGGTGATCGGTTTAAAAAAATAAGACAGGATATGCAAGAGTGAAAGAAAACAATCAAAAACCAACTGCATTGGTAACTGGAGGAAGTAGAGGATTAGGTTCTGCAATCATTGAAGACTTCTATAAGCGTGGCTTTAATGTAGCTACCTTTAGCCGTTCCATAAGCAAAGATATCCAAGCATTTCAAAAGGAGTATGGAAGTTCTTTTTTATGGAAACAAATTGATGGCAATGATTACAAACAAGCCATTGTATTTGTCAAAGAAATAATAGATCACTTTCAAACCCTCGATATTTTGGTCAATAATGCTGGAGTAGGACATGAAGGTCCATTGACTTTGATGGCAAATGCAAACATAGATGCACTACTTGATATCAACTTAAAACTTTCTATCTACCTAGCAAAAGCCTGTATCAAACAAATGTTACGCCAACAAAGTGGGTGCATTGTGAATATTTCTTCCGTCAATGCCATTCGAGGACACGCAGGAATTAGCGTTTATAGCGCTACGAAGTCTGCATTGGATGGATTCACCCGTTCTCTAGCACGTGAAGTGGGGCCCCAAGGCATTCGTGTCAACTCGCTAGCACCAGGTTATTTTTTAAGTGAGATGACACAAGAAATGGGTGAAAATGCTCGTAACCGCATCATTCGTAGAACCCCCTTGGGACGTTTGGGTAGCATCGAAGACTTAGTGCATGCTGTTCGCTTTCTAACATCTGAAGAATCTGCCTTTATCACTGGCCAAACATTAATTGTCGATGGCGGTTTGACTTCTTAATACAATACAATTTACCAACAAGGAATACAATAATGGACGAACTCGAATCAAAATGCAGTGAAATTGTTCTACGAGTAGCAACAGAGAAAGGAATTGCAATCCAAAATGTTGCACCCAATATGAAACTCATTCAAGAAATTGGCTTGAAGTCGATGGATCTGGCTCGCATCATCGCTCTACTCGAAGGAGAGTTTCATGTCGATCCTTTTGCCGAATTGGTTCCCATCACCTCGATTCGTACAGTAAGCGACCTGGCAAATGCGTACCAACAAGCAATAGACGCTACGGAATAATTCGCTTTTCTCAGGAGATTGCAATGGATTGTGAAAATAGTATAGCTATCATAGGAATGGCAGGAAAGTTTCCTGGAGCGCGTAATTTAGATGAATACTGGTACAATTTAGAAAACGAAATCGAATCGATTACTTTCTTATCTGAAAACGAATTGTACAAAGCAGGCGTTGCCCATGCTCTACTTGCCAACCCTTCCTATGTCAAAGCAGCTTCCCTATTGACAGACTTTGACCTCTTCGATGCGACCTTTTTTGACACCAGCCCTAGCGAAGCAGCGATGATGGACCCAGAACACCGTGTCTTCCTAGAGGTTTGTTGGGAAGCCTTGGAAGATGCAGGCTATGCAGGAAATATAGCGGGAAGCAGGACCGCTGTTTTTGCGGGGGGAGGAGGGAATTTCACAAGCTATTTATTATCGGAGGGTAAGCCGCGCTGGGAGCTATTGCGAGGTTATACCGCCAGTATAGAGCATATTGGCAATGATAAGGATTTTATCGCTACCAGAGTTTCCTATCGTTTGGATTTGCGAGGGCCTGCCATGAATGTACAAAGTGGTTGTTCAACGGCTCTAGTTGCGGTTCACCTCGCCTGTCAAAGTCTATTAGCAGGAGAGAGTGATATGGCATTAGCCGGTTGCGCCAACATTCGTATTCCACAAATCACTGGTTATTTATACGAAGAGGGTAGTGTTTTTTCTCCCGATGGCCATTGCCGGGCGTTTGATTCGCAAGCAGCTGGAACTATTTTTGGCAGTGGAGTTGGTTGCGTTTTACTAAAACCCCTCCCAAAAGCTTTAGAAGACAATGACTCAATAGCCGCCGTTATCCGTGCATCTACACTTTGCAATGATGGTGATAGTAAGCAAAGCTATTGGGCCTCTAGTGCGGAGGGGATTGAACAAACAATGCGAACTGCCCTAGAAAAATCCAAGATATCTCCAGAAACAATCGGGTACATTGAAACCCATGGTACAGGAACCATCATTGGAGATCCTGTAGAAGTTTTTGCGATGAACCGTGCCTTTAGGCAATATACCGATAAAAAGCAGTTTTGTGCCATTGGTTCGGTAAAAACCAACATTGGCCATACTGAAACTGCTTCTGGGATAGCCAGCTTACTCAAAGCTGCCCTTGCCCTAAAGCATAAAAAGATACCAGCCAGTCTCAACTTTCATTCACCCAATCCGCACATTCGTTTTGAAAAAAGTCCTTTCTATGTAGCCAGTAAAACTTTGCCATTTGAACCGCATACAAATGCACCCCTACGTGTAGGTATCAACTCACTCGGAATCGGTGGTACCAACGCCCACTTAATTGTAGAAGAGGCTCCTAGCCCAGCTCTACAACAACCAATGAAACCTGAAATGCCACAGATACTGACAGTTTCAGCCAAATCACCTCATGCTTTTACAAATTTATTAAAAAGCTATAAACAAAGTTTAACCGAGCTGCCGGAAGACAAACTAGCCAACTTTTGCCGGTCCGTCAATGCAGGAAAAAAACATTTTTCGTACCGTAAAGCATTCCTCTTTTCAAACAAAGAGGATAGCATAGATCTAATAAACCCAGAGGAAGTACCACTACAAAACGAGACCAAGCCACTCTCTCTTGCATTTTTATTTTTGCATACCGACCGGCAACGATCATCTCTCAACTATGCAGAACGTCTGTACGAGTATGAACCCTTCTTTCGCCAATCCTTGGATATACTACTAACAAAAGCCCAAAAAGTAACAGGCAAGGAAGTATCTCTACCTTGGAATACCAAGCAAGAAAGCAAAAACAATTTGCAAGAGTCTCTACTGTTAGACACACTACTCCAGATAGCTTGCTTTGAATTGTGGACTTCTATCGGATTACGAGCGAAAGCTATTATTGCAGTTTCCTATGGGAAATTAGCAGCATCTTATTGTGCAGGTCTATGTACTTTGGACACAGTACTAGAACTTGCCGTATCGAACCAAAATCCTGAAACAAAGCATTTCGCGAGCGACCCTGCTAAAAAAAGGAATCCCACTTTCATAGCTTTAGAAGAGTTAGATACAGAAACACTAGATACAAGCAACTGCCAAATCTTCTTAAATTGTAGTCGCACACAAGTGAGTAAAGAAAGTCTGGTAAAATATGAGAATTCCTTTTTCAAAGTTTTTGCAGACGATTCCAATCCTTACAGTCAATTCATCTATTGTCTCCAAAGTTTGTACGAGCTTGGTGTAGAAATAGATTGGTTTGCCTACTACCAAAGGTTCCCTACTCCAACGATGAAAGTGCCCAGCTACCCTTTTGAACGAAAACGCCATTGGATTGTATCGCAGGAACCAACTCTCCCCTCCCCAGCAGTATCGCAAAAACGGCAAATCATATTTTGCTATTCGGGACAAGGCTCTCTTTGGTCTGGTATGGCACAGCCTTTTCTCAAGAACCCTGAAAGTCAGGGTTTTATTCATTCCTGTGAAAAAGAGTTTCAGAACTATATACCAGAGCTTTCCCTTGTATCGGAGTTGGAGGCATCCCATCTAACTTCTGATCTAAAGGTCATCCCTATACTGCAATTTGTCATGCAAACTTTGATTTCCAAGCAATGGTTTGCTCAAAACATACAGCCCGATGGTATTGTGGGTCATAGTCTTGGGGAAGTTTCAGCAGCTTTTAATGCTAGTATTCTCTCTCTAGCCGATGCTGCTAAGATAATTTTCCATAGAACCCGCCTCTTACTACAAGTGACTGGCAAAATGGCTGTTATCGGTCTACCTGCCATTGCAGTGGACAAAAAGATCAAATCCCTTGGTTTACAAGTCTATATTTCTGGAGTGTCCAGTAAAACAAACACCACCATTTCTGGTTCTACAGAATCAATCGATTTGGCCTTAGAAAAGTTTTCCCATGAAGACATCTTTTGCAGAGAAATCAAAGTAAAACAACCAGGACACTCGCCATTATTAGACCCCATTTTACCAGAATTGCAGCAATCTCTGCAAGGCATCTCTCCCAATGCAGAGAAAATTCCTATATACTCAACGGTTACCGCAAAAAGAGAAGCAGGTCATGTGTTTACGACAGAGTATTGGATGCAGAACTTACGAGAACCTGTACAGTTTTATCCAACCATCCAAAAGTTAAACGAAAATACAATCTATATAGAAATTAGCCCACATGCCGTTTTGCTTCCTTCGATACAAATTGATTTGCCAGAAGTTCCGACATTTCCTTCTATGACACGCGACAACCCACAAGTTTTTTATGACTCCTTAGAACAAGTAAAACAAGTACTGGCACCGGAGCATACAAGTAAAGAAACAACGGTACCAGGCAAGCATCCCAGACGTAGGGCTAGCGATAAAAAAGGTCCTTTTGAAGGGTTTTCATTAGAAACGGCACACGGAGGAACACATATCCGTGAGGTAGAGCTTAGCCTAGATCTGCTACCCTGGGTTACAGACCATAGGGTACAAGATCGAGTTATCCTTCCCGGAACAGCTTATTTCGAGATGGCCTTTACTGCTTGGCAAGATACATTCGGTGATATAAATATACACCGCCCTCTTGTTTTAAAGGATGTCCACTTCCATAAAGGAATCTTTTTTGATACGAAAAAATTCGAGAAAAAAAGAGTGCAATTCTCTATCAAAGAAAAAGAGAACCTACTGCATTTCTTATTGTACAGCCGTAGCCCTGGTGATGTGGAATGGGTGAAGTACTGTTCCGCCACTGTTCAAATAGTACCACCAAAACCCAGCGAGAATTGGAACCTAGAAAACATTCAGAAGAGACTTCTGACCCAACATGAATCCAATGCATTTTACCAAGCGTACCAAGAAGCTGGAGTGACATGGGGACCAAATTTTCAATCTACTTTTCCTTTTTTTCGTGTAGAAGGAGAAGCCTTACGAAAAGTATCTATTCAAACTGACAACAAGTTCTTTGTCCACCCAGCTATGCTAGACGCCTGTATCCAATCCATGAATGCCGCCGACCTTGCTATCTCCGGATTCGAAGTTCCAGGAGCATTTGTTTTTCACAGTGTAGCTGAGTGGAGATTGTACGACAGACCCAAGGGAGATCTTTGGTGTTACGCTCGCCGAAACCAGCAAAGTAGCAAAGGAAACATCCGTAGTTTTGATTTCGTTGCTTTTCGCGAAGATGGGAGCATCTGTATAGAAGCATTTGGCCTTGCTATCCAGTACATTGAAATGGATTCAGGCATTCGAAACGATTGGCTATATGAAATTGCTTGGGAGCAAATTCCATTAGACTCCTTACAGCACAAAGCAATCAAAAATGATATTTGGTTTCTTTTCACGGACTCCCTAGGAATTGGCCAACAATTTCACAAAAACTTTTCTTCACAAGTACAAGTAGTATACATCCAACCTGGTACTGCCTGGCAAAAAATAGATGATGCTGAGTTTATTGTAGATGTAAACGATTCTACACAAATCAAAACTCTTCTAGAACAGGGGAATTTAACGAATAAAAATATAAATATAGCAATCCTAGGGGGACTTGATTCTCCAACAACGAGTGATCTCAATAGCCAGAACATAGGGGATTGGAGTATTCATTTTATTAGCTCCCTTGTAAATCTTTTACATGTGTTACCAGAAAAAAATAGTGCCAAATTATATTTTGCTAGCATGGGAGCACAGGCTATTAAAAATGCTCACTTACAAATTTTACAGACCTCTGTTTGGGGTTTGCTAAGAACTTTCGCAGAAGAATATTCAGAACTCTGGGGAGGAGTTATCGATCTAGACCCGATGCAATCCCTCGAAGCGAATGCAAGGGCATTGTACAAATGGTGGGTAGAGACAAACTCATATGAAACTCAAGTTATCCTTCGCCAAGGACATTATTATGCCGCCCGTCTCTCGACGAGTGTTCCCAATACAATCAGTCATACCTTACAAATACGTAGAGATGGCTCTTTTCTAATCTCTGGTGGTTTGGGAGATCTTGGTTTAGTAGCTGCTCTGCGTTTAGCAGAACGGGGAGCTAGGAAAATAGCCCTTTGGGGGCGTACCCCTCTACAAGATAAAAAAACAGATTCGGAAAAACTAGGCATTATTCATCGCATCCAAAACACAGGTGCTGAGGTTAAGTTTTTTTATGGAGATATCTCAGAAGAAAAATTTGTACGGCAAACTATTGGAGAAATACAGAACTGGGCCCCTTTGGGTGGTGTTATCCACGCTGCCGGGATCAATAACCCGGCGATTCTAACAGATTGGACACCAAAGGCAATTCGCTTAGAACTGCAAGCCAAAACAATAGGCTCTTGGTTGCTGCACCAACACTGCGGAGACGTTGATTTTTTTGTCATGTATTCTTCGGGAGCCAGTATTTTAGGTTCTCCTCTATTAGGAGTATATGCTGCTGCGAATGCCTTTCTAGATGGTTTGGCTCACTTGCGAAAGGCAGAGGGAAAACACGCTTTATCGATAAATTGGGGGTATTGGGGAGAAATTGGCATGGCAATGCGTTCCAATGACTACCGCGAAGGCCCCATCCAATCACATGGAATGTTGCCCATGTCTCCTCAGGAATGTTTAGACTATCTAGAACTCCTCCTCTTAGCAGACGTAACACAGAATTGTGTTTTTTCTATGGACTGGCAAGAGTGGCAAAAATACCACAATGAAACTGCTAGTCATCCATTTTTCTCGCGCATCATCCAAAAGAAAGAGCCAGTAAAAGAGAACACAACATTTACTGATTCTTTACTAGATATTAGAGGAGAGATTCGGTTAGATGTGTTACAAGTCTATATTACTGAGACAGTGTGCAGTGTTTTGAAAATTTTGCCAGATGACCTCAAAGCGAATCAGAGGTTAGATCTTTTAGGAATGGACTCTATGATGTCTTTGAGCTTCAAGCGTAAAATACACAATGACCTTAGTATTAACATTCCCATTGCTATTTTTTTACAAGACCTATCTATTGATTCTGTCATGACTAATATTGTACAAGCAATTTCTACAGAACGTAACAAGAAACCGGATTGGAATGCAAAAATTTTCTTATCGAGTCCCTTAGAAAAAAATGAGGTCAAAGAAGAAAAGCAAGATGAAATAAAAACAAAAGTTACAGCGAAACGTTCTATCTCCCAAGCAATTATCGCAGCAAATGAAGTGCAAACCTTTACCTTCCCTTCGACTGGGGGGATAACAATTTTTGGTCATTTGAGTTTGCCTACAGGAGAAGGGTCGCATCCGGTTGTAGTTGTGCACACTTCCCATTATGGGGGAGCCTTAGATAGCAACGGTTCCTACGCCCATTTACACGAACATGATGCTTTGACAAAACTTGGGTTTGCCGTTTTCACTGTCGATCAAAGGGGAGCGTTTGGGCATGGCATGGACTATATGAATCTCTTCGACTTGGGTGGGGGTGATGTGGATGATATCAACTCAGCTGCTTCCTTTGTCTGCAGCCTAGAGCAAATAGATGCAAATAGGGTTTTCTTCATGGGCACAAGTCGTGGAGCCTATGCAGGCTTATTAGCCCTGAGTCGTTCCCCTGAAAGTTGGCATGGTGCATTTTTAAATATGGGCTTTTATGACCCAATGTTGCAAGTGCGAGATGAACAAGAAGGGCGAGCTACAGAGTCAGGTATTTTGCTTTTATTGCAAGACGCTGGTAAAGACCCAGGTAGCTTCTTTTTCGAACCACAACGAAACCCTATGCTAAACCTCCACCGAGTAGTAACGACTCCCCTGCTCTTTCTGCATGGCAAAAATGATTCGATGGTTTCTTACGAGCATTCTCGTTTTATGGTTGATGCTGCTAAAAATATAGGTTTAGAGGCAAGTCTAATCAGTGTAGATGGTATGGATCATGACATCGAGTTCCAACACAGTGACTGGCCAGAAATTTGGAAAAAAGTTGCTGAGTTTTTTTACCAGTCTATGTTCTCAAGCGAAACAGAAGTGAAATGATGCAAATTCTATTTCGGTTAGCAATTCATGGAGTTGGCCTAAATTCATGCCTTTCGCAAAAGATCCTATGAATTACTTCTGCAAACGCTCCTTTGCAATTTGGCTGACCTTTTTATTCACCTCTTGGATGATTTTATGGGTACCAGTGATACTTTTTTGGTTCAACTTTTCTATTTGCTCAATCAGACCAGGAATTGGAATTACCTTTTTTAAAATTTGGTAGGGTTGCTTGAGAACGTCTAATTGGATATCTTCAACAGTTTTGGCTCCACCAGCAATTGCTGTTTCCACAAGTTCTGTGAGACCATGTAGTTCTTGTTTGCTAAGGACAATTTCTCCTTCTGCTTTATCTACAAGATCGGAATGGTAAGTCTCGGTGGTCTCGGACAAACCTGGTTTGCACCACTGTAAGACTTGCTCGTATACCTCTAAAGAATGCCCTAAGGCAATATGCCCAATCGATGCAAACTCTTTGTGGTTATTTTCTTGGATGAGAAGTATGTCTTTGCCATCGGAAGTTTTTCCCAGTGCACTGCCCTGCCGTACCATAGCATCGCCAAACCATTTGCTAAATATGTGTTCTGGATTCTTGGTAATAGTTCCTGAGATTACATAGTATTCCGTATCTGGATAGATAGGAATGTCAGTACGTGTATTTTGTAAAAGTGCATCTTCCTCGGTATCTTTCCAATCTTCATCGATAATATTGCCAAAACGCAAATCTTTGATTCCCTGACTCCTCAGATTGATAACATTGCCAATAGACTTGGTATAGCTTACAGGGATTTTTTCTAATACATTGGTGACGATATTACCAAATTTCTCTAAAGGTGCTCCTAAATGTGGGGAACCAATGAGGATCATTTTACGCAAGCCTTGCAGCCACGAGAATTTTTCTTGTTCTGCATAGTAACAAGCACTGCGACTCACGAGTCCTCCCATACTATGAGCAACAATAACGAGGTCTTTGATGGGAATCGGATATTCTTGCACCAACTGCTGTAAGAATTTTGCAAAGGTCTGTCCATTGCTAGAAATATGCAAACCAGAGTTATAACGAAAGTAAAAAGGAGTGAAGTCCAGGTCGCGTGCTAAAAACTTTCCATAATTAGTTTTCTCTTCGCTGCCTTCTGTTGTAAAATCCCAATAGGCTTCATCACAGGCGAGTCCATGCACCAAAACACAAACTTTAGAATGGAACTGTGAATAGTGCTCTCCCTGCTTGAGTTTGCTTAGATCCACATTTTGGCCATTTCGATAAAAACCAGCTTGTATAGCTAAACCATTGTCTGTTTCCGCCAAAAAATTACCGAAGATTCCATTCAGTACGGGTTTGCTGATATCTAAACCCTTGGCTAGATTCTGTAAAAAGTTGCCTGTCTTTTGCGGTTCTTCCGATTGCATACTTACAAGTAAATGCTTTTCCCCGTAAAACGTCTATCAAATAAAAGAGAACGAAAATAATTCTACCTAACGAAATGGAAAAGTTGTTGCTGCTAGGCTTTCTTTTTTATCCACTAGATTAGAGGTATTTTTTATGGGACAACAATTTTCATTAGATGATCCACCTGAAAAGAATATGAAAGATGGAATCTATACAATCGTTGGTGGGGGAGTTCTCGCTGGTATTGATTTTCTTTTACACTTGGCAGAGCTATACATTGAGTTTATTGGGATGCCTATCTATGTACTGGGAGGGCTTATTTCTGCAATTGGTTTGGTAATGCTTTTGATTGGAGTTGTGAGAAAGTTCAAAAGCAAAAATAAACCATCTGGAGAAGAAGCAAGTGATAGAGATAATTCGATCTCTTAATAGTTTTTTGAAATAGTAACAATATACTAAAATGGGAGTTTCACAATGGATTATGCAGAATACTTACACAGCCCTGACATAGCACCAGAGATTGCAAAAGAATTTGGTGAAACGGAATTCAATATTCCTCCGCAGTCCTTCCTCGATTTAGAAGGTAAAATCGTTGCTTACACTAAAAATAAAAGCATTGTTTGTCTTTTTCCCGTTTATGAAAGGCAAACGAATGCTACACGCAACTTGCAAGGAGGAGTTATGACTGCCTTCTTAGACGATACAATTGGTCCCTTGGCTTTCTTTACCGCAAAAAGACCAGTGGTTACCACTGGAATGGACATCCATTTTATTCGTGGGATTCCTGCTGGGACGACAGCTATTTGTACCGCGAAATTGATCAGTCGGAGCAAGACTACCATGTTTTTCCAAGCGGAAGCCTATACAGAAAAAGGGAAATTAGCTGCAATTTTAAATAGTCACAATATAATACTGTTCTAAAAAAGTCTTTTCAGACTTTCTTTTGACATAAGTGAGTCTTATTCTTTTACGGAATAATTAAGAAGAAAACATGATTTATTGCTTGAATTATTTCTGGGATAGCGATAGAAATAGTTTGAGTAGTTTACCATATGAACCGAATCAAGTTATTCTTCTTATTTTCAGTTGTACCTTATTTTCTTTCTGCCGAAGCGAGTAAAAAAAATAACAATCTATTTGATGAAGACATCCAACCTGCAAATAAAGTGATTGTTTCTGGCAAAAAGAAGGAAACCAATAAGTTACAGAAATTGCAAGATGAAGTGGAAAGCCTAAAAAACCAAATACAGAATTTGCAAAAGCAAAACACTAGCAAGAAAGAATTTTCTCCAGAGAATGAGCGAGAAGCAACAGTTGTAAAGCCAAATAAAGAGGAAGAGGATAACGAAGAAAGCTCTAAAAAACGTCCTCCTAAGGTGTATAGCAATGCTCGCCGGAAGGGCTTTACAGTGCAAAAATTAGGTGGCGATAATATCGGTCGTCGCTATGCAATCGTTGTTGGCATCAATAACTATGAAGACATTTCGATTAGTAATCTGGTCAAAGCTCGAAATGATGCCATCATTATGGCCAATCTTTTAAAGTCAAAGGGGCAATTTGATAAGGTATTCTTGATGACTGATGACGTTAACAATAAAGGTCCAAAGCGAAACCTGTATCCTACACGGCTCAATATTCTTGCAAAAATTGATAGCGTACTCAACTTTGCTACTCCTAAAGACATGGTTCTTTTCTTTTTTTCAGGACATGGTATTTCCGATTACGATGAGAACGGCTACTTAGTAACGGTTGACACTCTATCACAACACAAATTCAACTCCTCTCTCAAAGTGCATGAAATTGTTTCTCGCTTCCGCCAAAAAGGGATTAAGAAATCGCTATTGATTTTGGATGCTTGTCGTGATAAGATCTACACAAGTAAAAGCACTGCCCAGAATCCCCTACGGCAGGAACGGTTTTCTGCCGCAGAGGTCGCGGCTACCTTTTACTCTACAAAAGCGGGTTACTATTCCTATGAGGATGACAAATCGGATTTTGGGGTATTTACAAAATATTTGGTCTATGGTGTGGAAGGCAAGGCTGATTCGAATAAAGATAGCGTTGTTACCTTTAGTGAGCTTAAGTCTTATGTTCAGGAGAGCGTTCGAGAGTGGTCCTTGCAGAACAATAAAAAACAAAAGCCCTATGTGAAGATCTATGGAGAGAGTTACGGTGATTTGGCGATTTCTCTTTCCCCTAAACCTCCAGCAAAAGGGGAAAGCCTTGCTGATAAGAAAATTCCAAAAAAAACACGCCGCCCGTATATATGGCGTTCTGCTGTATTTCCTGGTTGGGGGCAATTTCATGATGGTTCCAAGAACCGAGGCTATGCGTATATGGCCTCTGGTCTACTACTTGGTTCGTATTACTTGAGCAATCGTTTGGCGCTAGAGAAATACCAATCCGATTATAATTCTAGTTTTGTTTTACCAGGTTCTCTATTGGCACCGACTTTTGTGGATTTTCAAAAAAAGAAAGACGATTTGGTTAAACAAGAGGCCAAGACGAGTACGGCTTATTATCTATTTATGAGTTTTTGGGCTTGGAATATTTATGATGCTGCTGTTTTTGACAAACAGAAAGGTTTTAAAGTGTGGGAGTTTGCTTTTTTACCTCAGGTTCCTGTTAGTCATTCTCACTTATTGGCAAAGCACCGCCTTTGGGAATCACAAGTACAGGCTAGTTTTACATTTAGGTTTTAGTGTTTATGAATGAAAAAGTTTTTAGTTTAGTATTGTGGGTATTGCTTATAGGTTTCACTATAGCTTTTTGTATTTTAGTTTTGCCGCCTTTTTTCCAACAAGCTGATATATTGGCTGCTTTTGCCGCTGGGTTTGTAAACCCTTATGCGGCTGGTTATTCAACAGATGTCGTTTTTTGTTGGTTTATTTTGTGCTTCTGGGTCTCGTACGAAGCTAAAACACTATCTATCAGAAATGGCTGGGTTTGCCTACTATTGGGAATCGTTCCGGGCGTAGCGGTGGGCTTCGCACTTTATCTTATCATACGAATGAGGCATATGAATCGTATCGGTAAAGACTTATAGGTATGACTATATCTCTGTGCTTTTCCATTATCGAATAGTTAGAAATTTATATATCTATAAAAAGATCAAATAGAAATAGACATTTTTATTTTGATTGACTTTAGAGACGATATAGGTTATGTTAGCCTAAATGAAAAGTGAAGTTGCTATAAATAGCAAAAAAGAGAAAATGTTGCACGCTGCTGAAGAGCTATTTGCGAAGAATGGGTTTTCTGCAACTGGTATCCAAGAGATTTCTAAACATGCTGGCATTGGTACTGGAACTTTTTATAAATTATTTCCAGAAAAGGATTTGCTTTTAACTGAGCTAATTACTCGGCTTTTTACACACCTTCGCAAAGAAATTCGAGAAATTCGTAGAGGAATCGAGTTCCAAAGTCCTTTGGAGCAGCTTTTGATCGTAAAAAAGACTTTTGAAGTTGCCTTGAGAAGTCTTGTTATGAACAACCAACTTACGGTTATTTATATCCAGACACCACGGGGTGTGAATAAGGAAGTGGATACTCTAATTGCAAATTTCGAGTCAGACTTTGTCAAGGATATCGCGGAAGATTTACAACGAGGGGAAGATGCCGGATTGGTAGAAATCCCAGAAAAGGAACTGTTTGGTTATGGTCTTATCGGTATGGTGAAACAAATAGCCACACAATTGATTGCTACAGAACGGCAAGACATTGATAAGGCAACCAACCTTTGTGCGAAATTTACCATTTTTGGAATCATTGGGTATTGCCCACCTGATAAGTTAGAAACTTTTTTACCAGCGTTGCGTTTGTTGTTTGGTTAAAGAAAGAGTTCTAACTCACTGCACTCAAGTAAAAAAAACTAAATTTTCCTTTCTTTTTTTATACTAAAGATCGTTTTCCATGTATCTTTAATGGAGTTGACATAATACAAAGTTAGCTTTTTGATCATAAAAAAAATCTAAAATTATGAAAAAAACTAACTTAAGAGCATTAATTCATAATACATATAGAAACTCTTCTTTATTTCCAGTTTTCACAATTGGAGTATTGCTGCTTTCCCTTTATTTTGGAATTATATATTTCCTGATAGCTGGGAGCAAAGAAA
>JBCCIA010000109.1:0-14819 GCA_039028475.1 Spirochaetota bacterium
GTACTTTATTTTAAAAATTATTATAGTGAGTAAAAAGTATCCTCTATGGTAATGTAGCTAGTGTTTGGTTTTTGAATTCTTTCACGGCAATATCTGCAAGTCGGGTAGGCTCTGGAATGCGGTAACGGGTTGTACAAGCTAAACTTATTTCTGTTGCTGCAGATACATCGAGTAAATGTCCAGGAGAGATAAATACAGGTTTTACATTATCACGAGTTCGCAGGACATTACCGAGAATTTCGCCATTTTTGTCTCGCAATTCACTAAAAGCACCCTTCTTGGGTTCAGGCTCATTGTATTCACCAATGAGCCTAGACTTTGCACAACCAATACTCGCTATGTCCAACAAAATACCAACATGCGACGCGATACCAAAGCGTTTGGGATGAGCAATTCCTTGCCCGTCAAAAAATAACAAGTCAGGCATAGTTTCCAGCTGATTCAGGCACTGTATAATTAAGGGAGCCTCGCGGAAGGAAAGAAATCCAGGTATATACGGAAAACTGACTTTTGCATAGTAATTGTACGTTTTTTGCAGTTGTAAAGAGGGAAAGTCAAAAACTAGTACCGAACAGAAGCCAAGATCTGTCTTTTTATCGTAGCCTAAATCGATTCCAGCAATGCTGTCAATGTGCCAACCTTTGGGCTTTTGCAAAACCACTTTCTGCCGCAACTCTTCTTGGATGCGTTTTGCTTCTTGTACGTCGGTTGTCCATTCATGCATACCATGATTGCTTCGAGACAAGGCTTTTTTTACAACTAAAATTCATTGCCCTTTTCTCTAAGACCTAACAAAGGATTTTCTCTCTTTACAATTTTTTAGCATTTTAAACTATAGGGCAATTATGCAAATCCAAAGAAACAAGGTCGTAAAGATCGATTATACACTCAAAGACGATGATGGCAATGTCATTGATACATCTGAAGGGCGTGAGCCTTTAGCCTACCTACAAGGCCACCAAAATATCATTGCAGGTCTGGAAGCAGCCTTAGAAGGGAAGACAGTAGGGGATGCATTTGATGTAAAGGTGGCTCCTGAGGACGGTTATGGTGTATACAACGAGGAGATGAAACAAACTTTGGATAAAGATAAGTTCAGTGGAGTTGACAAAATTGAAGTTGGCATGCAATTTAAGGTGCAGAGCCAAAACGGAGTACAAATTGTCACTGTAGTGGATGTGAAAAACAGCGAAGTAACTATAGATGCCAACCATCCCCTTGCAGGGAGAAATTTGAACTTTTCTGTGGAAGTTCGTGAAATCCGTGATGCTACTTCAGAAGAACTTTCCCACGGGCAAGTAAATGCACCTATACCTGGTGGCCAGTAACATTGATACTGTTTTCATAGATAAGAACAAATGATTGGCGTTGGTATATTTTTAGTGTATGCCAAACAACTTGTGTCGTAGACAAAGGTACATATGAGAATCATTATAGCAGGAGCAGGTGACGTAGGTTTTCACTTAGCTAGGTTACTGGTAAAAGAAAAACAAGAGATTACCCTAATTGATCTAGATTCGGAAAAGCTGAAATATGCTTCCGAGCACATAGACGTTGTTACGGTCAAGGGTCATTCTATTTCCTATGCGATCTTGGAAGAAGCCAACATAGATGGTGCTGACCTATTGATTGCAGTGACATCTTCCGAAGAAACCAATATTGCGACTGCAATCATTGCTAAACGCTTAGGGGCGAAGAAAACCGTTGCACGTGTCAGCAATGTGGAGTTTTTACAAAGCAGAGAAAAATTAGATCTCAAGACTCTAGGGATCGATGAAATTATTTCTCCAGAATCATTGGCTACGCGTGAAATCAAACGTTTGTTGCGAGAAGTCGCTATAACGGATACTTTTGATTTTGATAGTGGCCTATTGACCTTAGTTGGTATCACTATAGACCAGGAATGTTTGCTCTATGGTAAGAACCAGAAAGAATCTTCGCAAGAATTCAACCAGGATGAAAATTTCACCGCTGTAGCGATCTTACGCAACAATAGAACTTTGATCCCCAGAGGAGATACACGCTTTGAACTGAATGACCACGCCTACTTTATTTGCCAAAAAGAGGGAGTCGAAAGGGTAATAGAGCTTACGCGCAAAAAAAGGACTGCCATCCGTAATGTCATGATATTGGGCGGAAGTAAGATTGGTTTCCATGCCGCAAAAAAGTTAAGCTCCACCTATAATATCAAATTGGTCGAAAGTGACAGGGACAAGTGCAATGAACTCTCTGACGAATTGGAAAATACATTGATTCTCAACGCAGATGGGACCAATATAGAAATTCTCAAAGAAGAGGGTCTCGAAGAAATGGATGCCTTTATTGCTGTTACTGGCAACTCGGAAACAAATATTATTTCTTGTTTGGTTGCAAAGAATCTAGGGGTTCGCAAAACCATTTCTTTGGTAGAAAATATAGATTATATCCACCTTTCTCAAAGCATTGGTGTGGATACGATGATCAATAAGAAGCTTATCGCTGCGAATTTTATTCTGCGTTACCTGCGCCAGGGTGGGGTGATTTCCATGATTGGTATCCCAGGGGTCAATGCAGAAATCATTGAATACGAAGTAAAACCAAATTCTAAGTTGCTGTCAGGCCAACTGAAGAACATTAACTTTCCTCGCAATGCCATTGTGGGTGGGGTTATACGTGACGGGCGTGGACAAACAGCTATGGGAGATTTTGAGTTTCGTCCAGGAGACCGTGTTGTCGTTCTTTCCAAACCAGGTGATATTAGCAAAGTAGAGAAGTTCTTCGATGAAGTTTAATCCTAAACTCGTTACCAGCATCATTGCTCTTTTGTTATTGATAAATTCTTTCTTTATGCTATTGCCAATTCCTTTTTCTTTCTACTATGGCCAAGACGATTGGCAAGATCTTTTGGCCTCCTCTTGTATCACATTTCTGGTGGGAATCGTGTTGTGGATCTCTTCCCGCAAAAGCATTGAAGACCATGAGTTGCACAAGCGGGATGGGTATCTAGTTGTTACTTTAGGCTGGGTTTTTATCTCTCTCTTTGGTAGTTTTCCATACATGGTTAGTGGAACTATTCCAAATTTATCCAGTGCCTTTTTTGAAACCATTTCAGGTTACTCTACAACGGGAGCCTCGGTTCTTACCGATATAGAAGCAGTCCCTAAAGGTATCTTGCTTTGGCGTAGTATGACCCAGTGGATCGGTGGTATGGGAATCATTGTTCTAACCGTAGCAATTTTACCAGTATTGGGTATTGGCGGGATGCAGCTTTTTGTAGCAGAAGCTCCAGGCATTTCTCCCGATAAATTGAAACCTCGTATAGCCGACACGGCCAAGCGATTGTGGATCATCTATGTTGGATTGACGGCTGTAGAAGTAGTCCTATTGATGTTTGGCGGCATGACTTTCTATGACGCTCTCAACCATAGCCTAACAACTATGTCATCGGGAGGCTTTTCGACTAAAAATAACAGTGTTGCGTATTTCTCCTCTCCTTACATCCAATACGTAATTATTGTCTTCATGTTTCTCGCAGGTACCAACTTTACCATAACTTATTTTGCCTTGAAAGGCAAGTTTCGTAAAATCTGGGAAAATGATGAATTTCGCTACTACCTCTTTGCCGTGTCTCTTTTTTCCCTGATGATTGCCTTGACCGTCTACTTAGTGACTCCCTTGGGTGTAGAACGATCTTTTCGTGACTCCTTATTCCAGGTTGTTTCGATCGTAACCACAACAGGCTTTGTCACCGCAGACTATACCAGTTGGACCTCCTTTGCTACGGCATGTTTCTTCATTCTCATGTTTTTTGGGGCATCCGCTGGCTCTACCGCCGGAGGAGTAAAAATTGTCCGGCATATCATTCTTTTGAAGAATAGTTTTTTGGAGCTAAAGCGACAATTGCACCCGTCTGCTATCATTCCAGTTCGTCTCAACAAACGAGCTGTGACCAAGGATGTTACTTACAATATCTTGGCTTTCATCATGATCTACATTCTCATCTTTGCGATAGGGTCTATCTTAATGGCTTTGATTGGGGTAGATTTTGACACGGCAATCGGTTCGGTTGCTACCTGTTTGGGAAATATTGGCCCAGGAATTGGCAAAGTAGGGCCCGTAGACAATTTTGCAGGGATTCCACAAATAGGTAAGTGGTTGTTATCCTTTTTGATGTTGTTGGGACGCTTGGAATTGTTTACGGTACTCATTCTATTTTCCCCTTATTATTGGAAAAGAATATAAGAGCCTGAAACACTACTACAGGCTCTTGCAGCTAACTTTTTACCTAAGAATAAACTTATTTTAAGACACGCTGTAAGAAAAATACAAAATTTTTTTGACGTGAAAAATGCGGTATAGTATCCTATAAGCAGGAGCATGTATCATGTACAAAATTTTTACTTTCTTTCTACTACTTACCGGTCTTCGTATTTCGGCACAAGAAATATACCAAAAACCTGTTTCCGACTTACCGGCACAGTTGCAACAGACAACTGGTACAAGCAAAAAAGAAAGCACACAAAAACCAGGAAACAAGCAAAAAAGAAAGAAGAGGTATAAAACTCTTTCCGTCAAAACAAGCGAGATACGCCTAGATCGAAAAAACAAACGTTTTGTCTATTCACCAGAGTCTTATGTCAAAAAAGCTTCCTATACACATTATTATTTTCCCTACAATAACTTCTTAAAAAAGTTAGGTAAGAATTGGAAAAAGAAGGATACTGTTAAGCTGAGAGTAAGAATTGTTAGACTGAAACGCAAAAATTATGACCCAAATAAGGGGAGAAGCAAACCGATATATTCTGTTCCAGATGGTGGATTCAACAACAGATACTATTATGCTAGAATTATAAGAGTCATCCGATGAAACAAGCATCACTTCTGATCACCCAATGTTTGCAGAACGACTTTGTCAAGCTATTAGAGCGGTATGAGCCTTTACCCAATGCATTGCACGTTGGTTACGAAGAGGCCAAACGTCTTTTAGGAGAAGATGTGGAGGATAGCCCAGTCAATCGTGTTATGGAATGGGCGTACAACACTCCCACAGAAGAGCTAAAGATCGTTCATATACGAGATTGGCACGAGCCAGGAAAAATACAGCAAGAAGCTCATTTGAAGCAATTTGGTAAGCACTGTATCAAAGATACTCCTGGAGCGTCATTTGTTTTCCAAGACACGATGCGTGTAGAAAGGGAAGACTTCATCGTAGATGCCACAGGCCTAAATGATTTTGCGGAAACTGACCTGGCACAAGTTTTACAACCTCATTTGCAAGGGGAAGTAAAGATTGGTATTATTGGAGTTTGGACAGAAGCCAAGGTAAGTTTTCTCTGCTATGACTTGAAAACGCGCTATCCTAACACCCAAATTGCGGTATGCAGCGCTTTAACCGCTAGCTCTTCGCGCTCTATGCATTTTATCGCTCTGGAGCAATTACAGGATATTCTAGGCATCCAAGTCTATCCTTCCATTGCTGATTTCACAAACTTTCTAACCGGAACTACCCCGCAGATTGAACATCGGTTAAATTCCCGCATCAACGCGAGTCATTTGGCATTTGAACCAGAAACCTACCAAATCTCTCCTGTAGATGAAAAAATACTACTCTACCTATTTCGTGATGCCAAGAATGTTGCGTTCTCTTCCCTAGATGGAGGCTTTTCTGGCAATGTCGTCCTAAAGGCAGAACCAACCGATGTCTATGGGCACAAACAGGCACCGTCTGTTATAAAAATAGGCCAGAGAGAAATGATCGCAAAGGAGCGCACTTCCTTTGAAAGGATCCAACATGTGCTTGGCAACAATGCTCCCAGTATCGTAGATTTTGTGGAATTAGAGGATAGGGGAGCTATCAAATACCGTTATGCAGCGATGTTTGACAACAATGTCAAGACATTCCAGAAACTCTACGAAACAACAAATGATCTAGATGAAATTGAGAGGATTCTCCGCATCGTTTTTGATAAACAATTAGGGCGTATGTATGCCGCAGCCCTTCCAGAGGTTCTGAATCTATTGGAATACTACGAATTTTCGGATAGGTACGCAGCCTCTGTTCGGAGAAATGTCGAAGGCATCATTGGCAAAGAAGCAGTAGGGGATACCTTAGAAATTTTGGGGCATACCTTTCCGAACGTTTGTCTCTTCTATGAAAAGGACCTCAAAACACTGAAAGAGGATGTTCCTGCTCCACACTCCGTATCTTACATTCACGGAGACTTGAATGGTGCAAATATCATCATCGATGGACAGCAAAACGTATGGCTTATCGACTTCTTCCATACGCATAGAGGACATATTCTCAAAGACCTGATCAAATTTGAAAATGATTTGCTTTTTATTTTCACCAAGGTCCACTCAGAAGCAGAATTTCATGAGGGTATCCGACTCATTGATAGTTTATTGCAGGTATCTGATCTAGGTGTCGCTTTTACACCCAATCCTATAAATACTTTCCAATTTCCCCAATTCCAAAAAGCTGCGCACAGCATCAAAATTTTGCGTAGTTTTTATCCTGACTTAATAAAAATGGATCGTTCCCCATACCAGTATTTTATAGCCTTTATGCGTTATGCGATGCATACTACATCTTTTGAAGAATGCAATGATTGGCAAAAGAAACTCGCTCTTTATGCAGGCTCCCAGGCATCACAAAAGATCAAGAATTATCTAAACCACTCTAAAGATTTGCGTATTGATAGTCTTGTCGTGGATGAGATCTACGACAAGGGAATTGGCATGACTATATTGCCAGGACGGAAAGATCGTGAGAGGGATCTAACTACGGATATCAAGACGATCCAAGAAAGTGGTATCCATTCCATACTTACCTTACTATCCTCAGATGAGTTTGAACAGTACGGTGTAGATAATTTGTTAGAAGCATACAAGGCTGCTGGCTTGGAAAGTAAGCATGTATCTATCATCGATCAGGGGATTCCATCCATTCCCGAACTGCAAAAGGTTCTGCATTGGATGCATGAGAAAATTGAGAACAAGCAAGCGATTCTTGTACACTGTGTCGGAGGCCTTGGTCGTACCGGAACTATCATTGCTGCTTATCTGATTTGGTATCATGGCTACTCTGCGGAAGATGCGATTGCAGCTGTGCGGAAAAGTCGTTCCCAACGTGCCGTAGAGTCAAAGCTACAAATTGAGTTTTTACAAGAATTGCCTTCTCACAAAAAATCGATTTAAGATTTTTGCTTTAGGTTAGGGATGTTGGCTTGGTTGAACTTGTACGACTTGTGCTCGATCTCAATTCGCAATTGGTAGTTTAATTTGCCAGAGCGGTATTTACTGCGCAGGATTGTTGTTGCTGGTACTGTATAGGAAGTATCATCTCTGTAAGAAATATGTAGCTTGTATTCTTGGATAGACTTTGGCAAACGTGCTGGTCTCTGGGTTAAGGAATGTAAGCGGTATGTCTCTCGGTGGAAGCACACCTGGCCTTCCTGGCTTTGCGAATTGATTTGGATTGCTGTAATTTGGTAGCAGTTTAGCTCGTTTGTTGTATCGACTAGGCGAAACTGGTATTTTCTAGTTTCTTGGAGTAACCAGTTTTCGGATTGTGCAATTGATTTCGTGTAATGATTCCTATCTATGTACTGTGGGATGTTATTAATTGTTTTACGGTAAATTTGGTGGATGAATGTTTTGGGAGCAACGTAGTAGGTGACCTGCTCGCGCTGTTCCTGGGTTACAATTCCATAATCATCTGTTGTCTTTAGATTGACCTTTTGTAGTACGCGGTAGTTTTTAATGGCTCTGTATTGTAGGCGATAGAGGTTGATGGCTTGCTTTAAAAATAGTTTTTCTTTCTTTTGGGCTATC
This sequence comes from Spirochaetota bacterium, assembly GCA_039028475.1. Classification (GTDB taxonomy): domain Bacteria; phylum Spirochaetota; class Leptospiria; order Leptospirales; family Leptospiraceae; genus JBCCIA01. The sequence goes on from JBCCIA010000109.1 coordinate 7,816, forward strand.
GCTGGATACGACAGCCCAAAAAGTAAAAAAAGCAGAAAGCTACTAATTCTGCCAAGCATAGTAACGTTTTAATTGGTACTGGGAATTTTGGATGTTGTGGATGGAGCGCAAGGTCTCTTGTGGGCAGACAATATGTTTGCTATCCTGGCGCTGTAAGTTTAACTTAGGAAACTCCTGTACTTCATAGAGAGAGGCGGAGGTGATCGCTTCCGCTGTACTACCATTGATATTTCCATTGAAGACCACATATTCTGAAGAGCCAGAGGCAAGGATCACCCCATTAGAACCAGAGCTAATCCCAGAGCTAGAACCGCTATAGCGGTAGGTTTGTCCTGGCGTAAGAGACACGGAAGACTGTTGGGAAATTGCAGAGAAACTACGTATATCTTCTAAATCGCTAGGAAGAGGGTAATTGGACTTTACATTGGAAAGGTCCGTTGCACTGGTGCTTCCTATATATACTGTAGAAAAATCGGTGTAGTTAACTGCCTGTCCCATAAAGCTAGTGAATAAATATTTAAAGAGTAGGGTCTGGTCAGAAGGCAAAACGCTGCTATTGTAGCCAGAGGATTGTGCAAACGCTGACATCAAAGCGCTGGTGGTATTGGCTCTAACGGAACCAACTACCGTACTTTTCAGGAACTCATACCTTTGCGTATTGCTACTACCAGAAATTTGGTAGAGGTATTTCATAAACGCATAGGCAAAGGAATAGTCTGTTAGGGTATTGCTCCAAGAGATCAGTGATGTGCCATTTACACCACCAGAACAGGAACTGGTACTGGCGCCGCGAAAACATTCCATACGTGATGTTTGTGGGCCATAACCGGTGATGTCACTTGCCACTTCACTCGTACCCTCATCTATCCAAGTAAGATCCGTATTCGATGTGTCTTGGTTGGGATAGCGGATCAAATGTTGCAATTCATGCGCGAGGGTAGAGAGAAAAGTGTCAGGGAGGCCATTGGCAATTTCTCTTTGTCGTAGCGCATCCAGTTCATTGCCATCCATATAGAGAATTTCCATTTGGTTGGAGCGGACAGATATCGCAGTAGAATCTGCAAAGAAGTTGATAGGGTCGACAAAACCCGCGACAAAGCCAGAATTGGAGGTTGCTCCATCTCGTACATCCAGGATGAGAACGGTAATTTTGCCATCGTTGTTGATGTCGGAGGGAGAACCAAACGCGCTTACAGATACAGGATGAATTTTGCTTTCGAAAGCCGTTACGATCTCTGTGTAATCCATTGTGGTTGTCAAACCATCTTCTAGATAGAGTTTGATGTTGGTGGACTCACCAACGAGACTTGCTTTGACGCAGTAGGAGGAAGCTCCTGAGATTAGGTTGCGCGCCCAAAACTCGTTGCTGCCAGTGCAACTGTTTTCAGCGGCGAGTTGTGCCATAGCCACTAAGAACAGAGTTTCTTCTTGGTTGAAGGATGGTTCTGGGTCACAAGCGGTAAATAGAAAAAAGAATGCAAAATAAAGGGAGATGAACCATGATTTCATTTTTGTTTGCATAGAGTATCACTCCTGTGAATGTCTAGATTAGACGTAGCACCTAAAGAAAAAAATCATTTTTCTTGCGTACCCAGTTAATATTTCGATGATTTTTAGGCAAGTTCATTTATCAGGGAAAAATCCTTATTTTAATTCTCCATAACATAACTTATGGAGAATTAAAATAAGGAACATACAGTTATAATCCTTATTCATTATAACTGTATGTTCCTTTAATTTGACGGTGTATCTGAAATAGCTTTATTGTAAGACAAGCCTATATACATAGAACTTTTAAATTCCTTGTCAACTTACTTATATACAATAAAGTTATAAAAAATCACGAAAATATAATTTTTGATTACCAGTTATTAGTTTACTATAAGATATTCTTTCTAAAGAAAGAAGCAAAAACTAAGCCTCTATATTTTCATTTCCTGGATAAATTGAGTCAATATTATTCTTTATGTCTTTATCAAAGATAGGTTTGATGAGTTGTAATGTTTCTTCCGTTACATATTTTCCCTTTTCCCGTAACCCAGAAAAATCATCCACTAAGGATGCCGACTGAAAAACAACTACCCTATCCGCACCTTCCTGCTCAGTAAACTGAACCAACTGATTGATATGTACCGTAGAAGAATAGTGAAGAGAATACGAGTAATAACTTGGTGCAATCGCCTGCAAACGCTGGAAACGAACTTTACTTAACTTTCCTAAATCATTAGGAGACAAATTTGGAAACGATTTTGTTTTTCCTGCTTGTAGGAAATGAAACGCCCAAAAACCATATTGCTGAACATTCTCTGGATCTTCCGTTTTACTTTTAACAGAACTACGCATTTTAGAGGTTTTGTATATCAACGATTGCGAAACGCGATGCCAACTCCTGCTTCATCGATCCGAACAACACCAGCTTTTCGAATCAATGGGGTTTCATCATCAGGAAAGAACACTTCTACTTCTTCGTTTAACTCCAAATCTGCGTTCTCCCAATCCACATAAAAACCTGTTTCACTCCTATCCTTTGTTATTTTATGAATGCCATTGATTTCTACATTGGAACGTATGGGTCTGCGCATTTGTCCACGAAAGCCCCTGGGGTACATTTTGAAATAAGGAGCTGATATATCATCTTGGATCAAATAAAAAATAATGATGAACGAAAGAAAAGTCTCGACCAAAGCAAAGTAATTGTAACCTGTTTGCTGCAGAATCAGTGCATAGGAATTGAATACCGTTAAGAATATCGAATAAAAAGCAAATAGGTACCATGCCCATTTCTGTATATGCAGCAAACCATAGCCTGATATAACAGGAACAAATACAAAGAACAACCAGACTGGAAACTGCTCTTGCAACAGAGCAGCAACCGAAACATCCTTATACATAGAAACACCTACAATCTGTAAAAAAGGTTCTATCATCAAAAAAAAGCCGATGACAGTAATTCTTTTGGGTCTTTGAAAACGCCGTCTTCTTTCATTGGGCAAACTCATTGTTATTTTCCACTCGCTGGTATACGAATAGGACACCCCAATAGGAATTGCAACGACTTTCTGCTTTATTTATTATAAGTACCTAATGGCTGTTTATCCGATCCCTAGTAAAAAGAATTTACAATAAAGGACGCTTTCGGTGAATTGTCAGCATGTCTATTATTAAATCCAAAATCCGTACTATTCCCGATTGGCCCAAACCAGGAATTTTATTCCGAGATGTAACCTCACTTTTGATAGATGCAGAAGCCTTTGCTTTGACAGTAGCAAACTTCGTCGAACGTTACCAAAACAAAGGCATTACTAAGATTGCAGCCATTGAAGCGAGAGGTTTTATCCACGGCGCTGCTATTGCTTTCCAATTGGGCATCGGTTTTGTCCCTGTCCGTAAAAAGGGTAAACTCCCTGGTGAGAAAATCTCGCAAGAGTATGACTTAGAATATGGTACGGATCATATGGAAATTCATAAAGATTCAATCGTTAAGGGTGATAAAGTTCTCATCATTGATGATTTAATCGCAACAGGTGGGACCTTAGGAGCTGCAATTGAGCTGATACGCAAACTAGAAGGAGAGATCCTCGAAGCAGCGATGATTATCGATTTACCCGATCTAGGTGGTGCAACAAAAATCAAAGATAAGTATGGAGTGGATGTTTTCTCACTCTGCAAATTTGAGGGACATTGATTTCTCCTATTGAGAAAGTGTGTTTTCTTTAGGAATTCTCACTTTGATTTCATTGCCTACAAAATTCCAACTTACGGGAAAGAGCTTGAGTAAAATATGAATCCCTCTACCCGTAGGTACAATTTTCCTCTCTGGTGTACGAGGGTCAGGAATCAAATCGGGGTCAAAGCCCTTTCCCATGTCTTTTACATACAAGTCTAAATAGGAGTTTGTTTCAAAGACATACACTGATATGACATCGTGGTACCGCCTTCCTCCATGCTCAATGGCATTGTCAAGGGTTTCATCAATGACAATATTAAACCAAAAATCATCAATAAAATCTGACCAACTTTCTACTTCATACATAAGCCAAAGATAATTTTTTAATTTGTGAACTCCCTCTCTGTTAGCAGGTTCTACCCTCTCCACAATGGGATAGGGCTTTTGCCGCGAAAGGAATACTGGCAAAATCCCTGAATAGTAGTTTAAAAAGCGGAAACGGAAAATGGCAAAGACAGCCACTGCGAGATAGAGAATATCTAAAAATTCTACTTGCAGATCTGAGGCTAACAGTTCATAATTAGGTTTATTGGAATAATTGTATAGATTGATGCATACAGTTAAAATGAAACACAGTAAGAAACTATGGTACATAAAAGTCTGTAATTTGCGATTCGCAGACTGCAATTTATAAAAAATAATCACAACAAAAGAAAGGATGCAAAGTATCGAAAAAGCTCTAGAAGCAAAATGACTGATATTGCTATAAAACGTGACTGTCTGTGGAAAAAACTCTTCCATAAGAGGAGTACAGATGGTCTGGATCAAAATAACATAGCCAATTCCCCCCAGAAAAGCAGTATAATAACTGATTTTCACTTCTCTTCGATAGAAAAAAGGAAAGTGCAGAGCAAATAGTACAAGAGAATATGTCGCAAGTAGAGAGATAGATGCTTGCAGGTAAGATAAATAATATTCTTGTGAGGAATAGACTAAAGATGAAAGCCTCATACAATTCCACAAAACAAGAGCTATTCCAAAAATAGCAAAAGAGATCTTTGTAGAAGAGTAAGGTCTGCGAAAAATTGTTGCTAAGAATAGTAAAATCGTAAAAAGAGTAGTCGTACAGCAAAGTATAAAAACAAACAAATTCTCCATAGAATGCCCTTCCATGACTATAATGATATTTAGAGAGAAAAATCAAAACATATTTTAGATCCAAAGTAGCGAAATTAGAGGAAAATATAATTTACGCAAGGACTAGTATTTATATTGTTACGACAAGCCTATAAGGAAACTGTTTATGACGCAAAAGAACTTTTTATTATTTCCTCTTTTCCTATTTTTTCTCCTCTTTTCCCCCATCTTTTCTGGAGAAACGCAAGACTTTGAAACCATTCGCAAAGGAGTCGTACAAATCAAGGTTTTCTCACAGGGAATCGACCCCTACTCGCCCTGGTTGCCTTCACGTTTACGTGCAAGTTCAGGAACAGGTTTCATCATCGAAGGAAACAAAATTTTGACAAATGCCCATGTTGTCTCAAATGCCAAGTATGTCCAGGTTCAGAGACACAACCAAACCGAGTGGTATGATGTAAAAATCCTGCATATCGCCCATGATTGCGACCTTGCCTTACTAGAAGCAATCGATAAGACATTTTATAAAGACTCACATGTATTTTCCTTAGGGAATATTCCAGAACTGAACTCACCCGTCACCGTTGTAGGCTTTCCGATAGGAGGTAGTAAAATTTCTGTGAGTCGTGGGATTGTCTCTCGTAAAGAACAATCTACCTATGCCCATTCACAAATTGACAATCACCTTGTTATCCAGGTAGATGCAGCAATCAACCCAGGGAACTCAGGTGGTCCCGCTATCCAAGAAGGTAAAGTTGTAGGTGTCGCATTCCAAGTATCCACCCGAGGAGAAAATATAGGCTATCTCATTCCTACGACAGTCATCCAATATTTTCTGAAAGATATTGAAGATGGCAGTTATGAAGGCTATGTAGAATTAGGCGTCCAGACAATGAACTCGTTCAACCAAGGCTTACGCAAACTGAAACAGATTCCCGAAAAGTATGATGGAGTTTTTGTTACCAAAGTATTAAAAGGTGGCAGTGCTGAGGGATACTTGCAAAATTGGGATCTTATCCTAAGCATAGATGACTTACCCGTGGGCAAGAATGGAACTATTGTTCTTGATAAAGATACACGCATTGACTTTGTCGAAGTTGTCGATAACAAACATGCAGGAGAACAAATCAAATTGCAAGTTTTCCGCGCAGGAAAAGTTTTGCAGTTACAATTTCCTGCGAAAAAGATGCGACAATTCGAGTATATGCGCAATACATATGAAAAAGGGTTCAACTACTTTATTCTTGGAGGATTGGTTTTTCAAGAGCATTCCCGTTCTCTTTTACATGCATGGAGCCAGATGCGAGAAACACAGGGTGGTAGCCAATTCCTCTATCGTTTCTTTTACTTCATCAAGGATCAATTGAACAAAGAAATCGAAAGTGATGTTATTTTTTACCGTAGGCTTGCACACCCGATCAACTCTTCTTCAGGCTACTTTCTCAATCTTATCTTAGAATCAGTCAATGGAATTAAAATTCGCAACCTTAAGCATTTGAAAACTGTCTGCAAAAACCTTAAAGACGAATACTTCATTTTAAAGTTTCGTGACGTAAAAACATCTTTGATTTTAAAACGCCAGGATGTTGAGAAAGCAACACCAAATATCCGTAAAATCTATAATCTGGACAACTCTTTATGAAAAAGTTAACTCTATTCACTCTAGTATTTTTCTTATTTTCTGTAAACACGCAAGCCAAACGAAAACGCCGGACAGTGCGCAAAAGAAGCGGTACAAGTATCTATACGCAACTAAAAAAAAGTATTGTACAAGTAAAGACTACAACCAAACGCTACAACTACTATAACCCCTGGAGACTCAAAAAACCTGCTTCTTATGATGGTGTAGGGGTCGTTGTCAGTCAAAGCACAATTCTCGTCTTTACAGCTTTGGTGGAAAACCACACCCTTGTAGAAGTAAAAAAGCATTCCTCATACAAACTGTTCCCAGCAGAAGTTATAAAGAAGGATTATGAATCAAATCTCTCCTTATTGAAAGTGAAAGATAAAAGTTTTTTTAAGGATCTAAAACCTATCCGTTTCAGCAAACAGATTCCACTCGGAAAACCAATTTCCATCACACAATTGGACAACTCAGGAGCTTTGCAAAAAGCATTTGGGAAAACAACCAATATGGATATGGAACGTTATCCATTTGGCTATACAGAATTGCCCTATGTAAATATTACTTCCGAAGAAA
>JBCCIA010000110.1:0-14752 GCA_039028475.1 Spirochaetota bacterium
TGTGTGCCTATACCTCCTGTTGTGGCTCTCTGTTGACACAGCTCATTCCTCCTTTCTCTGCTTGTGCAGGTGGAATCGACTGTAACCACACAACCCAAGCAAAAAGAGCCTGAAGTGAAAAGCTCTCCGTTCGGTAATAGACGTCCAAATCAACTCCCGAACGGAGAAACCACCACCCGAAGGAGGTAAAGAAATTCTGTGTACCCCCAGTACGCGGTCAAGCCTTTTCCTCCAACGGGTAACTCAAATTAACAATAAAGGAGTTCCCTATGCAAATGGAACAAGACAAAGACATAACCGGTCTATTGGATAGACTATCCGTCGCCGTAGACAAAATGAACGCCCGTAACATCTCACCCAAACGACGCCTACGCTACCACAGACTGGCACGCAACCAGGTGCAATTCCTGATAAAGTATTGGCGAGAACAGAACGGCAAGTAAAAACAGCAAATCTTGTAGCCTTTGTGCGGGGAGTAGTTGGGCTGCAAGGTTTTCGGAAAGCTCACAAAAAGTGGAAACACAAAATTAAGTATTTATAAAATCTGATTCAAACGATTTTTGATTTTAGGAAAGAAGTGAATAATTGTATTCCAAAGAATCTTGTGGCTAATACCAAAATAAGCATGTATCAACTTGTCTCTCATCCCAGCCATTTCTTTCCAAGGTATATCTGGATTTTCAATTTTAGTTTTTTCAGAAATGTTTTTACTCGCTTCACCTATAATTTCAAATTTTCGAGCAACTGCACTATTAGTTTTGTCATCTGCTACAAATTCATCAAAGCTCATTTCTCCAATAAATCTCTCAATGGAATGAATTGCTTCTAAAATATCTTTAAGATATAGACTTTCATCTCTCATAAACGAATCAAATCTCTTTGAATGTATTCATTCATTTCAACTTTAAGAGCATCAACGGGAACTAAATCAACCTTTGTACGCAACTGTTTCTCTAAAAATTCCTCTAGGGCAATCCAATCTATAATTGTGGCCTCATTTCTAAAATCAATTAATATGTCTATGTCACTATTAGACCGAGATTCCCCTCGGGCGACAGAGCCAAACAACCCTAAAATCTCGGTATGGTATTTTTGTATAATTTCATCCTTTAATTGGCCTAGTGTTTCGATTAGGGATTCCTTCTGAATGGCTTGCATGAATCTTAGTTTTAAGAATAAAGTTGGAAATTACAAGCAGATTTTAACCAACAACATAACAATTTTTATAGTACTTCAAAAAATAGCAAATCTTGTAGCCTTTGTGGGAGTAGTCGGGCTGCAAGATTTTAAAGTTTCCACAATTTACCAAAACAGATTAGCACTTAGCCTACAAATAGGGACGTAAAGAATAGTTATTGGAAAAAAGCCAAATCTCACAGAAAGAATGCTGGAAAATCTACTTGACCAAAGGCTTAAAAACAAGTAAAATTAAGGTATAGAGGATATTCCATGAACATCTACACACTCATCATAGCGTCAATAGGAATTATCGCATGGAGTTATGTTATCTATATTGGTATAAAGAAAATGATAGAAAACACCTCAAACCAAAAGAATGAAGACAGGTGAATTGCTTGTATTTTTGGGGAATTGCCGACATTTCCCATATCCTATTTTTCCTAACAACCTTTGAAGATACAAAAGAAATTGCTAATACAATGATATGAATTATTTCACTCATAGGTTCTCTTTTAGGGATATATCTTTTCTGGCAAAAAAAGTAATTTTTTCTCTTTTATCTACAGGCAACACCTATGCTACCACAAACTGATATGCAACCAAGTGCTATTTGTCACCAGGTATTGACAATAGTCAATATTTTGTAGGAATAAAATTTGGCTTATTCTTAACTTCCATCAAATACTCACCAAGACCTAAAACCAAATAGCCTTTCTTTTCTGCATGCCGCAAAAGATTATCTGGAATGTGCAAAGCAGCGAGGATGCCAATGACCTTTTTGCCTGCGTGCTCTGGTAGGAAAAAACGAAAGTCCTCGATCTCTTTCGCCATCCAATGGATATCATCATTTTTCAAAGTAGCAACAGTGTAGTTGAGAAACACACAGTCTTGCGTAACTACATAGGCATCAAACTCCTTGTTCCTACCGTCCTTTTTAAAACGTCTATTTCTTTCTACATCATAATCATCTATCGAAACAGAAAATTTCTCTTGTATAATTCTTGGCAGGCTCGGTACCACCATATCTTCCACAATGGTTCCGAATTTTCGAGAAAGCTCTCCCATTTGTTTGTTGAGTTCTCTTTTATCTTGTTTTCTTTCTTCCTGGTGTTTGCGAAAATTCTCTTTATTCTCTTCGATGTAGCGATCTATTTTGATCTCTAACCGAGTCTGTACATTGACGAGTTTGTTGTATTCAATGCCTACCATGCGGGTAAACTCTTCGTGGGCGCGTTGCAATGTATCTACTTTTTCCATCAGATTGCTCATTTTATTAGACCTCTCTACCAATAACAAGTTACCAAAATGAAGAAAAGAACGGATTTTTTTGTGTTTTTCTAAGGTTAAAAGAGCTTTTTTTACAGCTATTAGCTATTAGCGTTTTAAAGTGTAATGTAGCCCAGAACCATAAGCAACTCTTTACAAATCACTCATTGCATCTGTCAGTTCTCCAATAGAGTCAGCTAACACCTCAATGACCTCTCCTACAACTTCCCCTGCTCTATCAGATATATCTTTCTCTGGATTTACACTTTCCTCTACAATACTCTCTATATTGGGATTTTCTGTCATAACGAACTCCTGCTAAATATTCTAACGTCACATTTAATACATAAAACCACGTATTTCGTAGTTATAGTATGACACAAAATGGAAGTGAGTCAACGCAATAAACAAAAAGTCATTAAAAAACTTGAATGCGAGCGCCCACGGTAGAATGATTTACCACAATACTATTTCCAGGACAATGCAATGAAAGAAATAAAATTTATATCGATTACCCCCATTCTCTGTGTAACAGACTTACCTAAAAGCCTCAAATACTATGAAGAAGTTTTACAATTCTGCATTGATTGGACGTGGTCAGAAGACGAGGATTTTGCGGAAGGAACAGAACCAACCTTTGCCTGTGTATGCCAAGGGGACATCGCTATATTTCTTTGCCAACAAGGACAAGGAAATCCAGGAGCTTGGTTAACGATCAATGTAGCTACTATAGAAGAGTTGCACAGCTTATACCTGCTATACAAAGAAAATAAAGCTGTCATCCGCAAAGAACCACAAGACTACCCTTGGGGAATGCGTGAAATGATCGTAGAAGATCTCGATGGCAATACGCTTAGAGTTGGTTGTAGCATCGGAGATGAGTGAAAGGATGCAAAAGGTAAATAGTTAGCAACGTATCCACCGCATGAGTTTTCACAAATGGAGCCTGCCGCTTGTACAACAGGCTCTAGGAGTAGGTTTAGTTTGAATCTTTGGAGTTAAGGTCCTCGAAGGCAGTCTGTAACCTTGTGATCATTGCCTCTTGTCCTTTACGCAACCAAACGCGTGGATCGTAGTATTTTTTATTGGGTTTGTCCCCTCCCTCTGGATTGCCTAACTGGGTTTGCAAATAGCCTTCTTTGTCTTTGTAATAGCTATGCACACCCTCCCAAGTCGCCCATTGGGTATCGGTATCGATATTCATTTTTACAACACCATAGCTGATAGATTCGCGGATTTCCTCACGACTGGAACCAGAACCACCGTGGAATACATAAGTAACTGGTTTCGGGTCTTGTAACTTATGTTTTTCAATGATGTAGTCTTGTGCTTTTTTTAGAATGGTGGGTGTCAGTTTTACATTACCTGGTTTGTAAACCCCATGTACATTGCCAAAAGCAGCTGCGATAGAAAAACTTGGGCTGATTTCCATAAGCTCTGAATAGGCTTGATCAATTTCTTCAGGTTTAGAATACAAATCATCTATGGAACGATCGGTATTATCCACGCCATCTTCTTCCCCTCCCGTGATACCAAGTTCTATTTCTAAAAACATGCCTATTTTATGCATGCGTTCCAAATATTTTTTACAGATGTCTAGGTTCTCTCGGATAGGCTCTTCCGAAAGGTCAAGCATGTGTGAAGAGAATAGCGGTTTGCCGTGCTTTTTGTAATACTCTTCACCAGCCTCCAGTAGACCATCAACCCAAGGAAGTAGTTTTTTAGCACAATGATCGGTATGAACGATTACTGGTACACCATATTGCTCAGCCATGAGATGGACATGTTGTGCTCCTGAGATACCTCCCAGGACAGCAGCTTGCTCTCCCTCACTAGGAATTCCTTTTCCTGCAAAGAATTTACAACCACCGTGAGAGAACTGGATGATCACTGGTGAATTGGCTGTTTTGGCTGCTTCTAAAACAGCATTGACGCTATCAGTACCTACACAGTTTACAGCAGGCAAGGCAAAACCTTCGGATTTACAGATCGAAAATAGAGTTTGCAGATCTTCTCCGTAAACCACTCCTGGTTTGATTTTTTCTAAAACTTTGATTCCCATAATTCTAACCTTTTTTCTTACTTAGGATTTTGACCAATTAGTATTTTGCTTTTGCTAGATTTTTTACAAAAAATTTGCTGAAACTGTATTTCGAATTCCTTCTTCGATCACTTCAATGTAGTAGGGCTTACTATCTCCTAGGGCTGGCAGAAAACCATTGTGCCCGCCATAGTTGGTAAGAATGACACGCAATCGAGCCAAACTCTGCAATGGGTGCAAATCTTCGACACGGATAATCGGGTCATCTCGCGAACTCAAAACGGTAAGAGGAATTTGCAATTGTTGTAAATCCTCTGGGCGAATCGTGTACACCGCAAAGTAATCGGCAAGGGTTGCAAACTTTGTATATTTTAGGACTAACTTTTCTGTTAGTTCCATTACGGAGCGTGTACTGCGAAAATCCCCCGGCTGGTAGAGCTTGGGAAAATTCAGGTATTTCTGGTAGAGCGAATCTCGCCAAGAACGCAGAAAATAACGTTTGAGAAAGGGGTTCGTGTCTATCTTAGCGGTAGCATTTTGTGGCGAGTAGGAGGGACTAATTGCAAAAACTTGTCGTAAGTTGGGAATAGATGTCCCAGTACTATTCGATGCAGCAATGGCTACACGTGAGACAAAGTTCCCACCCAAGGAAAAACCAGCAAGAAAGCTAGGGAGGTACGAATATTTGGCAGCGATCATTTGTATGGCTTGAAAAACTTCTCTGAACAAACTACCGTTAAAGGGACCTTCATTCAACCCAGCCGTTCCGCCATGATCGCGCATATTCACTCTGGCGACCGATAGCCCACGTTGGACAAAATACTTTGCAGTTTTTAAGACATAGGCAGACTGTGAACTTCCTTCCCAACCATGCAGCAAAATTAGCAAGCCTTTAGGGTTCTCAGGAATATCGAGATAGTACCCCAAATAGGCATCCGAAGTAGCAAGGATGCCTGGTACTGTTTTGATCTGATCCTGCATCTCGGCCGCTTTGCCAAAGTGTTTTGATGCGAGAAAAGACTGCACAAAACGATGGCGGATCCAAAAGTCAGGAAGGAATATACTCTGCATATGCCTAGAACATTTTTATTGGTTGGCTACAGTTTCAAGAAATTTTATTCTTCTTTGTTTTTCTTGAGAATCCCAAACCTTATTACCAAAATCAGCTGCACTATAACTGCCTGTTTTGAAATTAGGAGCCGCTTTGATGTACTCCCAAAGAGGTTCTGTCTGTGTGGTTTGTGGGATACCGGTTCCCTCTTGCATGGATTGCTTGACCATATCTGGAGTCACAGGGGAATTGTTGCGTCTACCCCTAATTTCCCGGACAAGGTAAGGGCCACTTACATTGGAATCACGGATAATTTTTCCCCAAAAGATGAGATCTATGGTTTGTGAACCAACACCTAGCTTGCCTTCCCAAGAGGAGGTCGCTACAAAGGCTTGGTCTTCTCCAGCGCCTTGCAAATTTGCATCGAATTGGTAAAAACCAGCTTTTTGGATATTGATAGGAACTTTGACCACCAAATTGCCATTATCCATTTGTTCCGATACTCCTTCTGCAAACGCAGCAACAATATTTGGTGTGCTAAACCAAGAGGTTCGCTGCACATGTTCTTTTCCATCTACCTGCATATTGACTTCTAAGAACATATCACCCCAGTCATTACCCCCAGGCCGTACAACGAAGGTGTAGATAAAATCATTCGCTTTTTTGTCACCGTCCTTGCCATTGTCTCCAAAGGAAATAGGAGGCAAGGAGGGAGTGGATTCTTTCAAGGCGATTGTATAGACTTTGGGAACAATCTGTGATATTTTCAAATTCTGGCCTTTGTTGTTAAAACAGTAAAGTTCCACTTTAAAGTCACCTTTGCCGACAGAGATTGTTTGCTGTGGAGTCATTTTGCATGCAAGTTCCGACATGACGGCATTTTTATCACATTCGGTTTTACCTTCGCTATTCTTTTTGCACCCCTTTGCACGCTCATTGACAATTCCCACTTTGGGCTTCTCACCATTAAACGGATCGATAAGGTCACGTTGCCCTTGGTGTAAGGGACGAGAATACGGTGGGTATTTCGCCCAATTTTTATAGTATTCCAAAGCATTCTCTGCATCAAAGCTAACAGCTTTTAGTTTAGAGCCGTCTAATGGTTCCATCGTTGGGTCTTCTTTGGAGTTCATATAGTCTTGCTGGCCTTTTTGACCAGTTTTATTGCCACTTTGGTTCGACTCATCCATGGATGGTATATAAAAATAAGCAACTCCTAATATAACGATCAGCGCTGCTAAAGAGACGTATAATAGCGTTTTATTCATATTCTTCCCCTATAGGTAAACTTAAAAGATTTTGTCCCATTCAGCCTCTTTGAAACCGACCATACCAAAGTCTTTTTCCAGTACAAAAGGCCGTTTTACTAGATTCCCATTGCTTGTGAGTAGTTCTAATTTTTCCTCTTCACTCATATCCGCCAGGGTCTCCTTGAGATTCATACTCTTGTAATCTTTGCCAGATGTATTGAAAAGTTTTTTTATATCTCCAGAGACGAATTTTAACATTTTCTTTAATTCGGTTTTACTAGGAGGAGTTTCACGAATGGCGAGAAGTTTGTAATCAACACCCTTTGTGTTAAGGTATTTTAAGGCTTTGCGACAGGTACCGCAGTTGGCATAAGAATATATTTTTAATGGCATAGCATTCTCCTGTTGTTGTATGTTCACAGGAATTTGCGAGCAATGAAAATGCAAGAAAAAACAAAACAGCTGGGGATAAAGAAAAAGGAGAGAACCTTGGCAAAGGAACTCTCCTCGTGTTGAGTATACAGGGAAGGTTGGAAGAAAAACTAATTATTCATTGGTCTTCTAAGGTAAGCAGGAATATCGTAGTCTTCGTTGAAATTGTAGGTGTTGCTCAAACGGTGGGTACGGATACTACGAGTGATTTCAATGGTATCTTTTTCTGGCATTCCTACAACCTTTTGCTGCGACTGGCCAGTAACTTCTTTCTTTTTGACCTCTGGTTCTTTTTCACGGAAATCTTTTTTAATCGGTGTTATATTTGGTTGTTGCATTTGGCTACGTTGGTTGAAACCAGTCGCTATCACCGTTACACGGATCTTATCTTGTAAAGAAGCATCAGTGTTCAAACCAATAATAATATTGGAATCCGTATCGACTTGCGAGGTTATGATTTGGGAAACTTCGTTCCAGTCGTGGATGGTAAGGTCGCTACCACCTGTTACATTGATAAGTAGAGAAGTAGCACCGGAAATAGAAGTTTCCTCTAACAATACGTTGTTGACCGCATTTTCGACAGCATTGGCTACCTTGTTATCACCATCGCCTTCTCCCACTCCCATAATGGCATCACCTGTATTGTGCATAATGGTGCGAACATCAGCAAAGTCTACGTTGATGATACCAGGGTTGTTGATAATGTCACTGATCCCGCGCACTGCATTGACAAGAATATCGTCGATAACTCGAAAAGCCATATCAATGGATGTGCTGCGTTCGACAACTTTAAAGATAGAGTCGTTTTTGATAGTGATGAGAGTATCTACATGCTGGCGTAGATTATTCAAACCTTGCTTTGCCAAATCATTGCGTCTCTTTCCCTCAAAAGCAAAAGGAATGGTTACAACACCTACCACCAAGCATTTCAATTCTTTTGCAGCTTCTGCAATGATAGGTGCAGCTCCTGTTCCCGTTCCACCACCC
Organism: Spirochaetota bacterium; assembly: GCA_039028475.1. Lineage (GTDB taxonomy): Bacteria > Spirochaetota > Leptospiria > Leptospirales > Leptospiraceae > JBCCIA01. Next base: position 8,207 of record JBCCIA010000110.1, read on the forward strand.
ATTCCTGCGGTGATGAATACCATATCTGCACCTTTGAGTGCTTGGGTAATGCGATCCTTATCTTCTACTGCTGCTTTTTGACCAATATCGGGATCACCACCGGCTCCCATCCCACGTGTAACCTTTTGCCCCAAGCCGACTTTGTGGTCTATATCGGCGGTTTCGAGTACTTGCTGGTCGGTATTCATGAGGATAAACTCAACTCCGCGTAGGCTCGCGTTTGCCATGCGACTCACAGCATTCATCCCACCGCCACCTACACCAACAACTTTGATTTTTACTGGACTTGTTTTATCTTCTTCCATGTACATCATAACTTTTTACCTTATAAATTAGTTTCCATCCAACGCCATACCTTCTTAGACCAACTTTCTTTTTCTCCGCCAGTATATAATTTTTGCGGTCTTTGCTCTACCACCATACTCCGAGCCACATATTTTATGAGTCCTACTGCCGTTGTATACTCTGGCGATGCAACTCTTTCCGCTAGACCCGTCAAACCCGCAGGTTTCGCTCGTCCCACGGTCAGTCCTAAAACCTCTTCTGCGAGGGTATCAATGCCAGTCAACAAACTGGAGCCTCCGGTTAAAATAACCCCTCCAGCAAGAAACGACTTTTTCCCAGAGTTCTCTAATTCGGCATCGATAAGCTCAAAAATTTCTCGCACACGCGGTTCGATGATCCGTACCAAATCTTGTTTCAAAACTACGCGCGGGGCGCGGCCATTGGTAGCAGGAACCTCTATTTTTTCTGTTGGGTCCACATCGCCAATTAGGGTGTGTCCGTGACGTTTTTTGATCAAATCTGCTGCTTCTACGGGAGTCTTGAGACCAATCGAAATATCACTGGTGATATGGTTGCCACCAAACGGAATGACACTAGAAAAGCTGACTCCACCATCCAAATACACAACAATATCTGTAATACCAGCACCTATATCGATTACTGCGGTACCCAGCTCTTTCTCACCGCTAGTCAGTACAGCCTCCGAAGAAGCAAAACTGGATAGTACCTTGTCAATCTGTGCTAAACCAGATAACTCGATGCATTTGTCCAAATTGTGCATAGTTGTGATGCCAGCCGTGATGATATGCACATCGGCTTCCAAACGCACACCCGTCATACCCAAGGGCTCTTTGATGTTGGTTTGGTCGTCTACAGCAAATTCACGCGACAAGACATGTAAAATTTGCTGATCTGTGGGAATACGAATCGATTGGGCTGCTTCAATTACCCTACGAATGTCATTTTCCGTCACGATACGCTCACGGTTGGTAATCGCAACAACCCCGCGTGAATTATCCGCTTTTACAGTCTTACCAGTAATATTGACAATGACATTGGAAACATCTTGTCCCGACATCAGAGCAGCATCGTCAATCGCTTCAATGATGGACTTCGTAGTAGTTTCGATATTGATGATGGCACCGTTTTTAATCCCCGAACAAGTCGAAGTTCCCGTACCAATAATTTCAATTTCGTTTTCATTCGCCAGTCTGCCGATTACGACTTTGACAAGGGAAGAACCGAGATCCAGTGCGGCTATGCTATCGTAGTACTCTTGCATAATTAATGATAAACTGCGTCATCCCCCCTAAGATCGAGTAACTTGACTCTTCTATTTTTTTTTTCAAAAAAGGCTAGGGATGCATATAGCTTTCTGACCTTTTTTTTGTCTAATGACTCTCCGATTAAAACCTTTATACGGAATGGATTAAAAATGTACAGCGTAATTTCTCCGTCGCTACCCAAAGAAATCTCAGAAATGCGTTCTTTTAGCCTAGGCTTAGAGGAAAATATTTTGTATATGGATTGCGAGAATGCCAAAAATTTTGAACCTATCTTATTGCCTTCACGAATTTCAAAGTCGCCAGAGATGACAAAGACAGAATGATCGCGAACTTCCCCAATGGAAATTAGATTCATATCCTTATCTACTTCGTACAGACTGTTATTTGTATTCACAATGTATTCTGCTTTTCGCTCAACTATCGATAGCAATAGTGTATCTTTTGCCCTTTTGGCAAGCGTTACGTCTTGGATGCGAGGGTGTTTCTTTAACTTCTCCTCAATTTCGTCCAAATCGTAATCTCTAATTTGCAAACCTGGCTGCAAACCCATCAATTCTAAGATCTCTTTCTTTTCTAGCTTGTCGTGCCCAGAAATTACCAGTTTCTGCTGTAGATCCCCTGCGAGTTTCCGATTGCCCAAAGTAGCATCGTAAAGGACATACAAAAAGCTACTGAGTAAGATCAAATAAAAGCCAATTTTTAGAACGATCTTCCACCTCATGGGCTGCTCTTGTTCTAGCGGTAAATCAAGCTCTTCTTCACTCATGTACGTCTAAATCGCAAAAGGTGACATAAGAAAAAAAATCCGTACTAACACCATAGCTATACTATGTCAACTTTGTTCAACTAATTTATTACTATAAATATCGGTACATTCAATTTTTTTACATAAAATTTATTTCTTACTCTTTAAAAACATTCTGTCTCATTAGAAAATAGGTATTTTACAGGGGAAAGACTTGTTTTATTTAGCCTGGATCGATATCACTGGCTGCTATAGAGGCAGTATTTTGCGTGGGGAGAAAACTACTGACATAGGCAAGACGGTGCTCACGGATCTTCTGTTCTATAAAATGCGTCATAGCGTCTACTAACTTCTTACGACCATCATTGAAACGGGCCTTTACCCTCTCCTTAATGGTGTAGAACTGGCGAGCCTTGATACCTTCCGGGAGACTCACAAATAGAGAACGCAGTACTTTGACGTGGGTTTCGTTGAGAATTCCTTTTTCATCCTCTGCGATACAATTTTCAATAAAAGTGGCAAGAGGTAAAGAAAGCGAAGGTGCGTGGTCGGACTGGAGCAACAGGTAGATCAAACGTATATCTTTCTCCGGCACATAGAGTTTTTTTTGCAGATCTTTGAATAAGTTTTCTTCTTTTTCGCCAACTTCCACATCGGGTCGTTTTTGGGTTTCCTGGTACAAAATGTAGGAAAGTTTGATATGTCTCTCTTCAATTTCCGGAACCATGCTCTGGACATACGTCGTCAAACCGTTGAGATTTTCCTGTAACGCTTCAGGAACGGTAGCTTGGGAAATAATACGCAGCATATGCAAAATCATATCAATGATAAATACATAATCAATGTTTTCAGCCCATTCAGACGACGAAGTATCTACCTCTTCTTGGAAGGCTTGGCGGTGGTATTCCCGAAAAGCACGTTTGCTACAGCTAAGCATACGCTCTTCCGACATCTTTTTATTGCGGTTGCGAGCTTTGCTAAAAAAATCTATGTACTCGCGCAATTTTGCATCTTTTTGCAGTAGATGGGAATAATTGGTAATCAAGCTACGGCGTAAAACCGGACCTGTAAAAATCAAATAACTCTCTTTTACTTCCCGCAAAGCGAGTATCACATTGGTAAACATCTCAGCGCGTTCTTCGGTAACTTTGCCCATATCTTTGACCTTTTCTTCCAGTTGCATTTCTACTCCTAGAGAAGCTGGGCCTGTTTTCTCATATTCACTTGCAAGCTCTACCAAGTGGGCACCGGCAAGTGCTAGGGTCTGGATATAGGCCCCGATGAGACGGATACGATCGATGCAAAAGCGGATCTTTCCATCGTTGTTTACCACCCAAGCACGTGCTTTGCGAATGCGATCCTGGGGGTTCATCTTGAAGAAATCGGGATAGGGAGTGATAAAGGGCAAGATCCGTAGATTGGAAATATAGCGTTCGGCATCGCGTTGGCTTACACGTGCATCTTTCAGTTCTTGGTTGTTGTCTAAAAAAGCAATTTTGGAGGGATTTTTGGCGATACTTTCAAACCCTTCCTGCTCCCACAGCTTGCGCAAAAGAATGTGCAGGATTTGGTTGAAACCGAGGGCTTTGAGTTTCCATTCCTTAGCACCTGTATGAAAATATGCCTTATTGGTAATTTTATCAGCAAAAATAGATTTAATTTCCTCCTGGAGAACTTGCGAGTAATCTCCTTCTGTATCAAGAGTAAAATAAAATTTGATTGATTCATCAACGGACTCGAGTTGGTTCACCGCAAAACTCACGTCACCATCTAAATTTTCGAGTAAAAGAGATTTCTTTTCTTGCTCTTCCATTACTAGCTAACAGTATTAAGCAAGGAAGGTGGAATTTCCATCATTTTTTGTTTTGTAAGGAATGTTTTTCTGTCCTTTTTACGTGTTAGCGCAAGTTTACTTTCCTTGTATTAGCTGTATCTGAATTTTCTTTTGCTTACGAACAATGCCCAAGGATAGTATTTCTTTTTCTTTGTATCTTTCCAACTGCTGCCAAAGCTCTGCTTGGTTATGGATCTCCTTCTCTTCTACCGCAATGATCAAGTCATACCGCTGCAAAACTTTAGCAGCAGGACTAGCCGTACGAGTGTAGCTAACGAGTACACCGTGTTTTTGGCGTAATTTCAGCTTTTTTCGTAAAAAAGGAGTCAAAATAGGAATTTCTACGAGCCCACGCGAAATTTTAAGTTTTGCCTGACGAAAAAAGTCTTGCTTCACAATAAAGCTATATACATCAGAAGTGGGGATCGCGAAACCAAAACGCTTTTTCACATTAGGATTTAGCTTCTCTATAGGATGCAGCACACCCATTAAATTGCCATATAGATCAAATACCGCAGCTCCCGCACTTTCCTTCGCAATAGGTTTATCCAATTGCACATAGGTAAAGGACAAATCACCAGGGTCAATATTGGCTCGAAGTGTCTGTACTACAAATCCACTCACCATTGTTTCCAACAGGCTGTAGGGAGAAGCAATACCGACATACAAATTACCTGGCTTAGGTTTATTGTTTGCTATAACGTCTACTGTGGAAACTTCAATAGTGTCTAGCACTTTGAGAAGGGCTAGTTTTGTCAAAGTATCTCGACTGATTTCCTCCACTTGGTATACTTTGCCCGTTCCATTCTGTCGGATATAATATTTCTTTTGTGTTAACTTGGCAAGACTGACAAGACTAGTAATGCCATACCCTGAAGAATCGACAAAAAAACCAGAACCAATGCTTTGGAAATCCTTACCTGGTTTTTCTTTGCTAAGAGAAAAGGTTTTGTGCAAGTTTTCTTCATAGATATGGATGAGATGGTTTTGTATCTCTAAACTCGTCAATTTGCTTTGCAGAGCGAGAGACGTTTTCTCTGGCTTGCAAGCTAAGAATAGTACTAAGAGTAAAAATTTAAAAAGAAATCGTATAGGTCTCATTGATAGAGCTACCATTCAAAGTTCCTGATATCTTAATCTTGTAAGTACCTGAGAAACTATAACTGGAATAAGCAGTCGTCGTGCTACCATCACTATTTTGGGTCAAAGTTTGGTTATAGATATTGCTATAATCATACTCTGTTTCGTACTGTAGACTGGACATAGTGATAGTATCACTGCTTATACTATTCTGCTCAATGGTAATACCACTAGAATCAACAATACTGGTAGAGTTTCCTACATACGATATAGTATAGCTCCCATCGCTATTTTGCACAGCGGTACCGACTGGAGAATAGGTCGATTCATAGCTATAGGTCAAATCACCACTAACAATCGAATAGGCATAACCCTGCACTAATTCTCCATATACCGATTGGATATCCTCGCAAGTACAACCATCATCACTAGAGAAATTTAAAGAAATCGAAGTAGTTGTATTACTAGCACTGCTCGTTACCGGACATTTGGTAAAAAACTGGATTGCATTCGCGTTTTTCAAGGCGGTGGCATTTGCATAAGGGTCAAGATAAACCGTTCCATACTCAGAAAAGCTAATGGTAGCTTCACTTTTAAAAGTATAGCTATTCGTGTCGGTATAGCTAGGATAAGAATACTGGCCATTGCTAATGGTAGCTGTCCCTTTATTGGCTAAAGCACAAACAGAAGAAGCGCAGGAGGTATTGTAGGAAGTCAAAACGGCGCATTCAGAGCTATCCAACTGCAAAGAATAAACAGCAACTGCATTGGAATAATCTTTTCCTGTGAGGCTACCAGAAAAAGTATAGGTTTTATTCCCACTTGCATCCGTTCCAGATTGGCTATAGGTCACTGCACGTTGTTTGCGAATACGATTTCTAGTAAGTAAACTTTGCAAGAGAACAGGGTCCATACCATTCTTATACAACTCTAAGAGCTGTTGCCCCACATGCAAAGAGTTTTGGTTTTTTGCCGTAGGGGTATCTCCACTAACATTGCTAGCATTCACAGCACTCGAACTAGCCGAACTCACTACATTCGTTGCAGCAGATGCCTTTCCAGAATTACTAGAAATGTCCATTGTGGTAGAGACGGAGTTACCCGGGTCAGAACTCTGCTGGGAAGCTAGGTATAGTAAAGCTAAGTTCCGTTGGTTATTGGAACTCTTACCTCCACAAGCGGTTATAAAAACCAACAATGAAAGTAAAAATAATAGCATCTGATTCATTGTTATCTCCAATCTTTAAAAGGACAATATTAACTCTCTCTACTAATTTTAGCAAAGTAAAATAATTTTTTGATAGATTACTCAAAAA
>JBCCIA010000111.1:0-14749 GCA_039028475.1 Spirochaetota bacterium
CTAAAACAAAACTACAGGCTCTTGCAGCTTACCTTTTATATAAGAATAGGCAGGTTTTAGGACACGCTGTAATTCGCTTTCTTATCGATTGGGGAGCTATTTTTGGTTTTATTTTCCTTCCTTTTGTGCTTTTCTATAAAGCTAGGCAGAGAGGAAAAGTAAAAGAAGAGAAGTAAGAAAATCATTACCAAGAACTTCGCAACAAATCCTAAAAAATTTTCCCACTCTAATAAAAAAAACTTCTCGACATCTAAACGTACATTGGTACTTTACGTCATGAGCCATTGTTTTCAATAGCTCGATGCGAAAACAGCTCTCCGCCTGGTACAAGCGACCAAACTTTCCCCAGACGGAGAATTTCCCACACAAAGGTGGTAAGCAAAGTCTTTGTACACATCGTACACCGTCAAGTCTTTCTTCCACCCTTGTGTGAACTATACTAACAAACGAGGTATATCCTTATGGAAGAAACAGATTTCAAAGCTCTTCTGGATCGAATGGAAGTGCTCATAGACCGGCTTTTCAAAGCAAAAACCTATTGCAAAAAACGCCGTAAACGTTATCACAAACTACTACACAAACAGCTGAAGTTTCTGCGTGCACAGTTAGAGTAGGTAGGGCGTGTCCTTTTGCAAGTGTAGGTTGCAAGCCTGCACTTGTAAAAGGAAGACGAGTTGAAATCTTTCCGACCAATGAAATCTCAAGGAGCGTTGTCTGCTACATGACGCAGCATTTGCCCCTCGGTGCGTGCGTAGCTATAAATTGCGAGATGGTGTAGGGTTCCGACAAAGCCAGAGTTTTGTGAATCATTGTTACCTATGTAAATAGGGGAGGGTGTATTTGGAATGATTTTCTTTCTATCTTCTAAAGAAATATCTTTATATTCAGCAACTGCCTTTTCTCCTTCCTGCTTTACTAAGATTGTGATTCGTCTACCATTGTACATGACTCCAACTGAAACCGGTTTGTTTATCTCAATCGCGGTCGAATGATACAACACAAACGGTTCTTCAGCAGTGCCAATAGAAATACCCAATTTATCTTCTTTTAGAAATAATTCATACGATAAACTCTTTTGTAAGATAGATTTGTGATCTGTAAGATTTTGTCCTTGGAAAGTAAGGCTGGCTACAATTGAAATCGCATGGCCAGGGTTGAAAATTGAATGGTTGTCTATTTTTAGGTAAGAGTCACTAGTGAACTTTGTTCCTTCATCAGTATAAGTGATTTTTTCTTTGAGTAGCGTATGTTTGTATTGCGATCTATCTATCATCAATGCTCGATTTTTGCGACCTAATTTTCTTATCCAAGTCAGATCCATTGCGAGTAGTCTTGTCTGTAAATCTATTACCATTCTTTGTAATTCTGTGCGATTTGCTTCTAAGTGCTCTATCGCTTGTGTTGAGTCGTGGGAATCTCCACCTGCAAGTGGATTTTTTATTTGTTCTTCCCAATTAACCTGTAAAGATTCGTCTGCGTCTTCATTATAAAAAGGAGCCAACATCGCTTCTAAGCTGTTATGGGCATCTTCGGCGATAGTACTAACTTCATCCAATTCTCTCGCAATTGTAATCAAATGTCGTAGCGTTACAATATAACGCATATCATTGGTTCCATAACGCATCCACTCCCAATAGATGGTGGGGACTAATTCTTGACGATCTCCTGCCCAGAGGCAAGGTGTTTCGGGAGGGGCTATAGCTTCAGTGTTATAAAGGTGCGGTTTTCGGAATGTTTGCGAATCAGCAGTAGAAAGATCCCTCATTAATTTCAAATGAGTCTTTTTATAGACCTGCCACGCACCATTCCACTCACCTTCATGATATTTATATTGGATAAAGTCTGTGATTCCAAGCCTTTGGTAAACCGCTTCGGCAAAAAAACCATAGGCCAGACGTTCCAAACCTATATTATTTGAATACCAGAATCTAACCAAATTATAGATACGAACTGCAAATGGGAATTGTCTTTCCGACTCCGTGGTAGAAGCATGATTTTTAATCTCATTTAAGTATTGTAGATTAACGAATCCAGAGTGCAATTGGTATATATCCAGATTATCGATCGAACCTTTTTCTTGCTCACTATCGACTATGTAACGATCCCCTTCTTCTTCTTTGGTAAAGCTCGTTGCTCGTAGACCATTTTCACGTAGAATGGCAAACAAATCCCAAAAACGGTTGATCCAAACGGTGCATGGAGTGTTTTCTACAAATGGACAATCGTATTTTTGGTCTGGCTCTGGAGGTTCTGAACGAAGCGGAAGACCTGAAAATTCATCCACAGGTTCCGCTAACAGTTCTGGGGGTGGTGGAAATGTATACTCGCCTTCGGTATTAGGCCAATTCTCCCAGATAGCTTTTAATTTTTGTACAGCATCTGCAAACATCGCTAAATAGACATCATCAGACCATTCTAGATCTTTCTCCAGAGAAACTTTCTTAAGGTATTTTTCGTGAATTTGGTGATCAATTCTTTGTAACATGTTATAGTAGATAACCTGCCAATTTTCTGGCCAACTTTCTTTCCAGGCGGGAACAAAGAGTTCACACATCCACTGCCAAAACTTTTCTGCAAATACTTGAGAATAATAGTCCTCGATGTTACTGCCTTCAGGATATAGTATGGTTTCTTGTTCTTCTGGTTTGACGTTGCGAACATCATAATATAAAGCAGGTGCTAGCAAAAAACCATGTGCTTTGATATCTGGTAGTTGTTTTTTGGCTACTTCTGCTTCTATTTCTTCGGTGACGCTCCCACCATATTGTTCGTCTTTTTCAACTGGAGAATATTGCATCCAAAAGCGTCGTTCTTGCTCGGCTACATCAGCAGAAGTTTGCAATGCAAGTTCGGTTACCTCTACTTGGCAATCCACAGTAATAGAAATTCCGCCACCCTCATCAGAACAGTCAAAGCAGAGATTACAACTAGCTGTATAGTCGCCAGGACGTGCATCTTCTGGAATAGAAAAAGTCCACCAAAACCAGGTAGCTTCTCCACTGGAAATGCGACCATCTCTAATTTCCGCATCGCTAAACATTTCGTTTGTTAGTAAAATCGTTGGTTCGGTAGTAGCTTGTCCTTCTTCGTAAATCAAACTCTGGTAAGAAACGACCCGTAGTTCGGAAGGAATGGTAATTTCAACTCCTTCTTTGCTTGCGGAATGCGCTTCATCTATAACGGAAAAGGATAAATTCGTTATTTCCGTATTGGAACGTAAAACAAACGTTGCTGTAACAGTTTCCCCTGCTGCTGCTGCTTGCAGTGAAGATAGGGTTTTACTATCCGTAATCTCCTCACCAAATTCTGTAGAATCTGGGTAGACGCGAAAAAAAAGATTCTGATCAAATAATTGATAATTAGCCATTGCTAGTATACTCCTTAAAAATTTTCTTACTTAAGGAGCCATCGTTTGTGTAAACCTATTGGCTTTTACCTCTTCGCTGTCTCCTTGGGCAAGAATCTTAGCAGAATTCACGAGCTTAACTACTCAATTTCGAAATTGAGAATACAAAATAAGGGGTTATTTAAAATTTTTGCTGTATTTGGAGTACCAACATATGACCTAAAGCGAAAAATTACGAAAAAAACTATCCAATAAGAAACTCGCTTGTCTAAATTCCTTGAAACACAAAAATGAAGTTTTACTGTTGATTTTATTTATGATACCTTTAACAATAAATAACCAAGAAAGTGAACTTAGCTATGCATACCTACACTCCGTCGCATCCCATGCAGGTGTGAATTGTAAAATCGCTAACCGCCACGATGACAATAATGGAATTGATGCTACTCTTACTAGCTGGGGGCCTTTTGATACAAATTCTCGTTACCAAGAGATTGATATAAAAGTTCAATTGAAGGCTACTATTCAGCGACCAAGAGTCCAACACAATACCCTTAGTTATTTTTTTGAAGGTAGAGAAAGGTATAATGAGCTAACGCAAACTGGATAAGTTTAGCTTGACAACCTGAAACAGATAATAGGACTGGTGAAACCATTTATATACCGATTGCTAATTTATTTACTCCCAATGCATTGAAGGGTATATTTCACAGGCTGAGTCAGGTAAATAACTTTAGAGACTTTGAATTATGAGTGAAATACATTACCAAGAAATAACTCCCATTGATTTTCGTGATTTTTTAAAGACTAAGGGATGGGAAATCGTTTCTGATGCAATTCGTGATAGCATATATTTATTCAATCATCCAAATACAGAAAAAAGACAGATTATGATTCCCATCGATTCTTCCTCTCCAGGATATGGCGAATCTATCCAACTTGCAATTGAAAAGCTAGTAGCAATCCATGGACTGTCTAACTCTCAGATCATCCATTTGATCCATGAAATCAATGATGACTCTATTTTATTTCGTATCCAACACCCACATATAGAAAGTAAATCAATCCCTTTTTCTTACGCTATTTCTTCTCTGGTTGGTGCAAAAGAATTGCTATTATCCGCTGCAAGTTCCGTTGTGCAGCCACAACTCAACCACTCCAGACTATCGAGAACGGAAGCAGTAGAATATTTGAATCAAACAAAGTTCCATCATACAGAAAAAGGAAGTTTTGCTTTACGCGTATCGACGCCAGTAAAGTCAATAGAAGAAGTATCACAAAGCAATCATACAGAAGCAACTACTCTTCCATTTGTGCGCAGAACAAATATTTTAATCAACCAATCTCTTTCTGCCTTAGTGTATGCAATTCGATCTGATTCTTTAGAGCATTTCACTCTAGAACAAAAAGAATCTGAAACTCCAATTGTATCTTCTAATCTATGTAAAGCAATACTAAATTTTTATGATGCAGAAGAGTATAATTTAACCCTTAGTTTTAATTGGGCTGGTAGTGTAATGCTTTCACAAGATTTATCGTTAGCGAAAGATATTAGAATTGAAAGAGATTACTATTCTCGTATAGAAGACCTTAGAAGTGAGTTTACTAAAATAGAAAAGAGCAAAGAAGGGACATTTGTCTGTTCTGTAGAAAAGCTGATGGGAGAAATAGGTTCTAACAACCAAAGACATGGGGAAGTTATATTAAACCTTTACCATGAAGATGAAGTGATCAAAGCAAAAGTGTATCTTGATACTGAGCAATATTTGATTGCAAATCATTCTCATATGTCCAGTGACAAATATATCAAAATTAAAGGCATTCTAAAACCAGGAAAGCAACCAAGGAAGTTTACAGAGATTAGTGACTTTACTCTCATCTAGTAGTTTAACTATCGCGTATTCTTTAACAAGAGAAAAGTTTACCACAAAAAACGCTGCAAACCCAAAGAGTATTTTTTTTAAGAGAATTTTATTGTTCCACGCACAATAGCCTTGCGGTACCTGAGCAGCTGATTGTTGCTCTTCCCACTGCTGTATAAGATGTGGAGTCTCCCTGGCCATAATTTGAATTTCCAGATGTAGAACCCCAACTAGAGCAATTGCTACCACCACCGGATAGTCTCCAACCATTGCTGGAGGAAGTGATCCCGGTATAGTAATTCTCAGATGACCCTGTCATAGAATTTGTTAGACTCCCAAATGAGAAGATAGCTGAAGAGTTGGTGGTAAAAATAGCAGCTGAATCTGATTTTCGTATATAGGGAGTGTATGGTTGCAATACCCAGTCTAAATTCTCAGAAGAACCACCGCTACAAGCCGTTGTAGAGCAAGCCCTTCTATTAGAACTATCTACAACCATTGCTTTATAGGTTTTCGATGTATCCCTATTGGCATCTGCATTGCATTTGGAGTCAGCTCCACTGATGCCTCCCAAAGAACCAGAATAAAGAGTATCAGTCAAAAAGATCTCTTTTGTAGAACCTTCGCGAACCACTGTAAGTGTGTATGTACAGCTAGTGCCATCCTGTGCAGTTACAACTGTAGCAATATCTTGCGAAGCTGCAGCAGTAAGAGCAATAGCCGAGGAGGCAGTGCCGGAACTTGTTGTAGAGCCAGAAACTTGTATACTCGAAACTCCACTTGTATCCGTAGGAGTAATGGTGATTGTACTGGTTGCATTGGCAACGGTCATTGAGTAGGAAGTTGTCGCTGAAGAAAAGGTAGGTGAAATAGTTCCTGAACTTACAACATAATTGGACAGGGTACAATCGTTGCTTTGCCTGGTAATGGTAATTGTATAGGTACTTGTGCTGGAATCTTCTGCAGTTACAACAATCGATATAGTATTCGTTCCCACATCGAGAGAAATAGAACTAGAGCTTGCCCCTGAACTAATAGACGTTCCATTTATTTTGGCAGTTGAGGATGTACTATTGATAATGGGAGTAACTGTTGTTGAAGTTGTAGCATTCGAAACTGTTACTGTGTAACTGGTTGTTGCCGAATCAAAACTAGGAGAGAGACTACCTGCACTTACGGTCAATGCAGATAGACTACTATCATAACTTCTGCTAACGACTAGGGTATATGTAAGAGATTCATTGTTTAGAGATAGAACAATAGAAATGGTATTGGAACCTGTAGCGAGATTGGTTGTTGTACTAGAACCAGAGGCAACCGTAATGTCATTTATGGTAATGGAAATAGCATCATTAGAGACGGAAGGGGTAACTGTTAGGCTAGAGACTGAATTTTCTACCGTCATGGTATACTCTAAGGTAGACGGAGCAAAACTGGGATTCAGAGTTCCTGTATCTGTTGCCAAACTAAGCAGAGAAAGAGATTCTGAGGAGCTAGAGGATTCTTGAAAAAGATTTGCAAAATACTCTAATTTCACTTCATTCTTAGAAGGTAGACAGGAAAAAGTCGCTGCTAGTAGAAAGGAAAGTAAAGCAAATTTCATGAGTATATCTTGAATCCTTTGTATTTTATAGAAGATTGTACAAGTTAGTCTCCATGTAACCAAAAAATAGAAGGTGCTTTAAATTTACAAGATAAGAATTATTAGCAAAATGTAAGAAATATTTGTAAAAAGTCAGAAATTTAGGATATAGTGATTTTTACTAGAGGAGAGGTACTTAGAAATGCTAGTAGCTATTGTTTTGTATAAAGGGATGACCACATTGGATGCAATTGGTCCCTATGAGGTATTACGTTTTTTACCGGATGTGAAACTCTGTTTTGTTAGCAACAAGCCAGGCCCGGTGGTAACCGACAGTGGTGTTTTGGTTTTAGGAGCTACCCATTCCTTCGCAGAGGTAGCAAGTCCAGATATTGTATTAGTCCCTGGTTCGGAAGCAGATACTACAACAGCGATGGCGAATGAAGAATTGATCCAATGGCTGCAAAATGTGCACCGAAGTACGCAGTGGACTCTATCCGTTTGTACAGGGGCTTTGATCTTGGCAGCAGCCGGTATCTTAGATGGACACAAAGCCACGACCCATTGGATGGCACAAGAATGGCTGCAAACATTTGGAGCGATTCCCCAAAAAGAGCAGAGGATTGTACGATCTGGAAAAATCGTTACCGCTGCCGGAGTTTCCGCAGGAATAGACCTTGCCCTTTGGTTAGTCGGTGAAATAGCTGGACAAGAGAGGGCAGAAATCGCCCAGCTTGCAATCGAATACGATCCAAAACCAGCGTATGATTCTGGCCATCCAGATAAAGCTTCTAGGGAAGTTTTTCAGAAGGCAAGAAAAGAGATGTTGCAACGAGCTAGCAATGTTCGTAGTTTACTCGCCATTCCAAAAATAGCTTGGGAAACCGTATTACAGAAAATACGCAAAGAATTCAAGCTATGAGTATGTTTGGCTTTTTTCACTCAAAGAAAGACAAGAAACGGCAGCAGGAGACACTTAGCTCTATACAAAAATTGTCCAATATATCTTTCCTATACTACTATACCAAGGATCGTGATATTTTCGTTGCTGCTGAAGCTGCTAAGAGAATTCATAAACTATGGCAAGAGAAGCGGCAATTACCTTCTGCTCATCTCTATGCAGATATACGTTATGTTGAAATCAGTAAGGCAGATATAGCAAGTTTCCAACGCTTTGGTTTAGAGATACAAACCAGTCTTTATTGTATAGCCAGTATGAATTGTGATGGCTATGTTAGAGAAGTAGCTTTAGAACGAATCCAAACTAGAAAGGCTACCGAGGTTTTGCCTTTTGTGCTATACCGTTTGGCAGATTGGGTTGCTGTGATCCGCAACAAGGCAGAGGAGATTGTATCCCTTTATTTACAAGCGGATAACGCTTTTGTATGGATTCGCAATTATAGACTTGTGCAATGGTTATTGCAAGTGAAGCGAAACAATTTAACAATTCTCTACCAACAAATCATTTCTTTCTTGGCAAAGCATGACTTAGAAAAAGAGAGATTGTTAGATTTACTTGATGGAGAGAGGTTTTTTTACTACAACATTCGCTTGGCAAGGGAGGGGTTTGACGCTAACTTGCTTACACAAATATCACAAGATAGATGTTGTATATTGCGTTTACAAGTTATTAAGCATCTCACAAAAACGGATAATCCTCTGCTACTCCTGAAACCATTACTACGAGATCATTCGAAGAAGGTTGTTTGGGCTGCCATACAAAAAGTAGGGGACAAGCAAGTCGTTGGTTGCCAAGAAGAACTATATAATTTAATATTCCATGAATTTTCTGCGATACGATACACAGCGCGTAAGTTGTTAGATACGATTCGTACTGTAGATTACCAACGTCTTTATAAGGAAAATATTTCTCAAACAAACAGAATGTTACCTGGTTCTTTACTTGGCTTTTCGGAGTTTGCCGATGCTTCGGAAGTCGAAATGATACTTCCCTTTTTACAAGAGAAGCGAGCTAAAATACAACAAGCCGCATTATTGGCAGTATTTAAACTAGTCCCTGAATTGGCCATTGAGCATTCCTACCAACTATTTACTCATCCATCCTCTACGCGTAGTAAAAAACGAGCTGCTTTGTTAATACAGCAATATGGCATCGATCCGATTCGTATCCGTAGCATTTACGAACGTACTGATTTAAAAGGTAAGAGGTTTCTATTGCGCTTGTTGTATTCGTATGGGGGCTGGTCAATAGCTGGAGATTTTTTGAAAGCTATGTGTATAGAACAAGACAAGACAATTGTAGGTCTTGCAAAAGCCTTACTCAATGTTTGGCTACAGTATACAGTACGTTTAGGAACTTCTCACAGCAAAGAAGATAAAGAATATACGCTCAAATGGTACAACAAAGCACAAGAATTACAAATCGATGTGCCGCAAGAAATTGCTTTTATCTTTCGCTAAAGCATACCGTTACTTTCTTTTTGTTTTTATCTCTTTTAAAGCAAAAATTGTATTTTTCGTTCTAGGTTTGTATGTAAATACTGGAAAGATAGCAAGGTTTAATACTGTATAGAGGGGAATGTACCATATTGAAAGAACACGAAAGTATGTATTCGATATCTAAAGGTCTAAATGCTGCCAAACGCGAGCGTAAGGTAGAATGGTCCAATAGACTCCTGGCAGTCCTAATGTTTTTGAGTATAGGTTTCAATTATTTGCTACTAAAAAAGCTTTGGGCTAAAAAATACGGTTTAGATAACCTTTGTGATCTAGAGTTGTTGTTTGTTTATACGATTCCATTCCATCTTGTTTTTCTGAGTTTTTTCTACTTTTGGAAACAAAATTCTCCTTCGGCGAAAATAGCCATGAGTCACGATGAACTAGGACAACGGATTGGGTTGGGAATGGAAATATTGGTATTGAATGGCATACCGTTGTTCCTTGACATTGCATGTTTTTGTTTCCTTGCATATTTCAATTGCTATTTTGATACTTCAAAACCTGTCATTTATAAAACAGTACTATTCCAACACTATTATATATCAGATTCGAAAGACAAGGACTATGGTGGAAAAATAACTGATATTTGTTTCAAGATCAAACACTGGGAGAAAGAAGAAGCGATAACAGGCTTTAGAGTCTGTTACAACAAGAATCCACGCGGCGTTTTCGCAAAGGAGGTTCGACTCGTAGTCAAAGCGGGTAGTTTGGGCATACCTTGGGTTCAGAAATACAGTTTGTTAGACTAGCCTCTAACATAGGCAAAGAATGTAAAGTATGACTATAGATCGATATTCTGGTCGCTGCCGAAGCAAAGTGCTGCTCTGGCTTTTTGCGGAGAGAGGAAAAAAATTATTGGATTATCTCATTTTTACAAAGTTTCTCTCTAAAAATTAAAAAAATCAGATTATTTTCTATACTTACGCTTCTACTCTAGTATTTTTGAACGGAGGAGTTAGGTATGCAGTCATCTATTTATTCCTGCCATTGGTGCAATTCCCAATTTAAAGACTACCACGAACGTTGCCCCAACTGTGGTGGTCCTATGCCAATACACAGCCACGACAGTTTTTCGGCATCCATTCCTGCAGCTCCACGGGAAATCCCCAACGGATTTTTTTGGAAAAAGCTAGTCACTAGGCCCTTATTTCTCGTAGGAGCAATTTTCTCTTTCATTGGCACATTATTTTGTGTTCTCTATCCTGGTATTGGCCTAACTACTGGAATGCTCTTGTTTTCCATCATTGGTGGTGGCATTGGGTTTATTTTTGCAGTTCTGGGCTATACCTTTCTCTATATCAGTATCCGTAATCTAAAGAAAATTCTCAAAGCGTACCGTGAGGGAAAACCTACAACAGGCAAAGTCATCCAGGCATATTTCAATTACCACGTACGGATCAATGGAAGACACCCTTATGTTATTCTTTACCAATACTCAGTAGGTGGTAGGATGCACACAGCTAAGGTATCTGGTTTTCCCGAAGCCTTGGCACATTTGCAAATGGGACAAGAACTGGACGTTTTGTATCTGACAGAAAACCCGAGTATATCGACTGTCTACCCACCTCTCATCCATTAGCATCTAAAGGAAGCCTTAGCAATACTTTTTCCTAACTCAAGTTTTTTTCTAGTTGTCTTATTTTTCTGAGCATTCTTTCAATAGTTTATCTATATTGGAATTTTATAATGCTACAAAAAATCAAATCACTTCCGTTTTTACTCCTAAGTCTTTCCATTTGGGGTTGTGAGTTAGACACACTGCTTTATAAGCCCCAAACTACACCAGACCAGTGGTGCAAACTACGCCCTTGTGTAGATATGGGCGGTTTTATTTTTAACGAACCACTTGGATCGTTTCTGGTTTTTTTGCTCGCCTTTCTTTGGATTGGTTCTGGCTTTTACTTCTTAAAAATCCACCGTGAGCAGCTATCGCGTAAATTATTTGGTATTGCTCTTGTTTTGGGAGGCATTGGAGCCGCGCTTGCCGGTATCAGTTACCAGGCTTTTAGCTATGAGTTAAAATGTGCTGGGCGCGAATTTTGTATTTTGACCAATGGTTTTGAAGTCGGCTATAGCTTGACGCAAACAATCAGTGTGAGTTTTATGCTTTCGGCTCTCGCTATGGCTTGTCTCAGAACTTGGCTACGAAAAACTGTTTTTATCTATTCCGGTCTCAATGCTATCGCCTATGTGATCATTACCATTATGGGAGTTAGCCAAACCAATGCCTTTTACCTTTCCTTTGAAGTGTTGATGTTGTTTGCTCTACCAGGGATACTATTTGTACTGCTTATCTCTGGTATCAGCTATTTAAAAACACGCAGTCCCTTAGATGGCTCTTTGCTACTAGCGGCTATTTTTCTAATATTGGTCAATGTTGCCTATTTTTATTACTACGCAGCAGGTTATACGGAGATGCTCTACCAAGGTGGCAAAGGTTTTTACTTTTCGCAGAATGATGTTCTGCATGTCGGGATGATCCTTTGGCTGTGGCATATTGTAGCCTATGTAGGGAAACATCTAAAAGATTTAGAAGAGTAACTTAGTAATTATGTATAGTCACTAGGAGTAGGAGGAATATGTATGAGAGTTCATTGTTTACAACATGTTGCTTTTGAAGGTTTAGCAAGTATGGAAAGTTATTTCCAAAAAAAGGGCTATAGCATATCTTATACACATCTCTACAAGGGAGAAAGCCTACCCTCTGTAGAAGAGTTTGATTGGTTAATCATTATGGGTGGGCCGATGGGGGTGTTTGATACCCAGACTCATCCCTGGCTGTTGCAAGAGAAACGCTTTATCGAATCTGCACTTTCAACAGCAAAGGTAATCTTAGGAATTTGTTTAGGAGCACAATTGCTTGCGGATGTTTTAGGAGCCAAAGTATACCAAAATGACCACAAAGAGATCGGTTGGTTTCCTGTATTTCCCAGTTTGGAGTTGTACAAAACAGCAGTACAACCTGTTTTCACAAAAGAATTGCAGGTATTCCACTGGCATGGAGATACATTTGATCTTCCTCGCGGGAGTTACCATCTAGTCGCAAGTGAAGCTTGTAAAAACCAGGGTTTTATTTTAGAGGACCGTATCGTAGGTTTACAGTTTCATATGGAGACAACGATGGAGTCCGCTAAGGCTTTGATAGAGAATTGCCAGGACGAGCTAGATGACTCTAGGTTTGTCCAATCTGCAGAAACAATGCTTGGCAATATAACAAATTTTTCAACTTGTAATGAATATATGAATTTGCTATTGAAGACTTTAGAAAAGAAAAACTCTTAACAAGATCTCAATTGCTATAGGAATAGTCAAAAAAAACTTTCGTTGGTTTGCGTTTTATCGTACCAAAGGTGTAAGAGAATTCTGTTTCATCATTCGGGGGAACGTTGCGAAAATACTTATTGGCTATTTTTAACAGATGTCCCTCTTCATTTTCCAGCCAAATGATCAGATTCAAACGGTGTAAAACAAAGCTCTCCAAGTTTTTAAATTTGCCATGGATCTTATAACCAGAATAGTTACGTTTTTCTATTCTTTTTTCTACAAACTCAATTTTGGGTAGGAAGGGGTTTCCCAAATAGGGTTCGGGGTAGAGAAGAAATTGGAACCTACTGTTTGGCTTTGCTTTGTAAAAATTAGTAGCAACGGGAGTTTTCTTACCTGGAAGAAGAAATTTTTTTCGCGAATAGACGGTACGCTTTTGTACAATATTGCCACTGGAATTGAGAAGTAGTACATCTACCTTTGGTTTTTCTACAGCAACTTTTCCTGTGTTGGCAATGAAACCATTCACTTCCAAACGTTTATAGGTTTTTTGGTAAAAAGAATGTGCTCCTACAAATTCTAATTTGATAGAGATATTTGCGAAACTTTTTTCGGAATTAGGAAGCTCTCGCACCAATTGCGAATTTTGTTTTTTCTTATCCATTTTCTTCTTTGCTACAGGCTTAGGTTTTTCTACCGATCTGTCCCTACCTCCATTGCTGCAAATTATACGTGAAAATAAAAACAGTAATAGTAAAGCAAAGATACCGAAATAGAACTTCTTATTGATTGTCTGGTGGGCTTGCTCTTTGGCATCGCTTGGATCGTCAGGAGCCCAATAAAATTTGGAACCACAGTGTAGGCAGCGGTAGTGATTGCGTTTTTCTTCTACTAGTTCTGTACTAGAACAGGTTGTACAGCGAAGTGTTTTCATAGGTCTTGTACGGGCTTCCCCTTTCTAACGGGTAGAGAGAGGAAGTTTAGCGAAGTTATTTTTTTTGTTTGTTTGCGTTTTTCATCGCTTCTTCTAACTCAAGTCGTTTTTCATAGGTATTTGCACCTTCTTCCCCAAATATTTTTACTCTTAGAGCGCGCAATTTCTCTTTTTTGTCTTCATCAGAAATGCCACTGTTTTGGCTGAGAAAGGTTTTTTCTTGCTTGGCATAGTCAGCAAGTTGTGTTTCCTGCTTGGCAAAATCTTCTCGATTCTTAGCAAGTTTTCCAGCAATTTCGTCACCAAAGATTCGTTTTTCCACGGCTTGCAGAGCTTTCTCTTTCGCTTTGCCATCCAATTTTTTCAATTCTTCTTGTCGTAAAGTAAGTTCTGTTTGGTAAACATCGTATTTTTGTTCGCGTTTTTTTATCGTTTCGTAGTAATCTCCATATATTTTCTTCTTCAATTCTTCGTATTTAGTAATTTTTTCTTTACTACTGAGATTTTTGTTTTCATCTAAGAAAGTTTTCTGGGCATTGGCAAAGCTAATTTTTGATTCTTCCAAACCAAATATCAACTGAGCTTTCTCATCTCCAAATAGCTCACGTCTTTTTTGTTTGATTTTTTCATACTTATCTTTGAATTTTAGTTTTTGATCTACCGCCACCTTATCAAACTGACGCATTTGTTCTTCATACTTACGATAAGAATCGAATAAATCTAGTAATTCTTTGTTTTGCGGAGCCGGGTATTTTTTCTCTAGCATACCCCGTATGAGTAAGTCGCATTGTTGTGGGCGGTATTCCTTAGGGCATTTACGGCGGACAGCCCAAAGTTCCCAAACTAAGTTAATTTCTCCTTTTTTTGCCTTTGCCATAATTTCTTCATAACTCAACAAAGTCTCATTGCCAAAAACATCCTCTGCTTTTTCTGCATAGAAAGAAGGGGGATGATCTGTAGTGGGATCATAGGGGGTATTGTTAGGGTTCGATGGATCATTTTGTGAGTTTGTCATTTCTTTGTTCTCTACGGTCTCATCATCTTTGAGAAACGTAAATAAAAATACTAGAGAAAGAATAGCCAGAGCTGCCGCACCAGCAATAATTACTTTTTTATTCATTTCATACCTTTTAAAAATCTTTTTTGGATTGTTTGCAAATCGTAGAAGTACCTACGATGTTATTGCTAATTTTTTTTATCGGTGAAATATTTTCTATTGCTTTTTCAGAAAAAGTAAGTTTTGTTTATTCTCATCGGAAATCAAACCTCTTGTGAGGTAAAGAGTGCTTTTATTTCAGACC
>JBCCIA010000112.1:0-14719 GCA_039028475.1 Spirochaetota bacterium
CTGGAAAAAGAGACATACATAGATAAAAATCTACAAGAAAAATTCTCCGACATTATCTACAAAGTCAAACTCCAAGATGAGACCGCGTATATCTACACGTTGTTAGAACACAAAAGCAAGGCTTACCGCTTCACAGCCCTACAACTGCAAAAATATATGAACGCCCAATGGGAAAGACACCTTCAGCAAAATAAGAGAAGCAAAACTCTACCCGTTATTATACCCCTGGTCATCTACCATGGAAAACGCAAATGGCTCTCTCACGCGGGACGGATAAGATTTCACTTGACACTGTAACGGAAATCATAGAAAATTTACCAGACATAGGAGCAAAAGACAAGATGCCAACAATCGCAGAAACTTTAGATAGACAGGGGTATAAAAGAGGGTTTATAGCAGGGAAACATGTAGAAAGGAGAAAGGGTCTCTTGCGAACTGCTCTGTCATTGTGGCAAAAGAACTGCGATATCCCCTTTATTATGGAAGTCACAGGTTTTGAGAAAGATTTTTTACAGACTTTCATCCGCACTGCAAACAAACTAAGAGTTGTTGCGTAAACAAAAAAAGTAGAAGAAAATCAGCTCTTAACTATGCGTTTGGTCGAGTTTATAATCAACGCAAAAGATAGCAAACTTTTGAAGAAGATAGAAACAACCATCCAAGAAGAGTTGGATAAAGAAATGACTCCTTGGGAAACCAGGTATCAAAAACAGAACAAAACCTTTCTGAACTGTATTTTCTTATCCACCCAAGGACAGTTCAGGTAAATTTCCTGTACTTAATTTATATAATATTGACAAGTATAAGAGCTTGTCCTTAAAATAAAGCCACAGGATCTTGCAGCTTACCTTTGGTGAAAGATGATGCTTATTTTCAGACACGCTGTAAGTGTATCTACTACATTCTTGCCCATGAGTGGAAAGAAGAAGGAATCGCTAGTGAATTATTATAAACAAGTTTTTATATTAGGTACCGTGTTATTTGCATTCTTTTTTGTAAGATGCCAAAAGCAATCACACTCTCTGCCCAGCACTCATGAGAGCAAATCGTCCAAACAAAATAGAGTATTTAAATATGTCAGTACCAAAAGCGGTTTGATTTTACGCCACAAGCCTAATACAAGAAGTAAGAAACTCGCGTTGCTACCTTATGCGAACAAAGTAGAAGTACTGCAAGAGAAAGGGAAAGAGATTACCATTTCGGGAGCGACAGGTAAGTGGACACAGGTACGGTTTCGTAAACAGAAAGGTTGGGCTTTTGGCGGTTTTTTAGTGAATGTTGTTTTGGATACTACAACGATGCAGATGATTGAATACTTGGAGGAAGGCGCTAAAGAAATTTCGAAAGAGCCAATTCGTAAGCAATACCTGCAAACCTTAGATTTGTACAAAAAAGGTTTACAATTGAGTTCGCAGTCACAAAAGCAAGGTGGGCAACAATTGCAACGGGCGTACCAACAGGCCCAAGAAGTTAGCAGAGTCTTTACCGATGATGAAGATGCCGCTTATGGAGAACAAGCATTTTACACGATTGGTGAGTTAGAATTTGTCACTTGCCAGAGCTATGTTTCCCACACAAACTGCCCTGCTGCAACACAGGAAGCTAAAGTATTTACAAGCCTGGAAGAGGCGAAGCAGTTCTTACGAGAGTCAATTGAGAAGAAAGATATCCAAGCCTTAGTTTCTGCAGTAGGTTGTATGATAGAAACAACTTGTTATGCTTGTGATGCAGGATCAAACCAAATATTAAGTGCCAAGGCATTTGCCTATTTATTTAAAAATGATATGTTTGCTGGAGAGAAAAGTATAGGTGAAACCTATGATACAAATACAAGCCTATGGCAGTATGGACAAGTTGCTATTCTTATCCAAGCGTTTGATAGGGAAGGTAAGAAATGGATAATCACACAGTTTCCAGAATTGGATATACCAAATGTACAGGCCTGCTCTTCTCCAGGGGTTTGAAAGTAAGACTTGCGAGAGATACCCGCAAATCATACCAGTTCCTTTAGGAAGATAGAATCGGAAAACGGTAGCTGTACTTGGGGTCAAGACCATATTCATCCAAGTGGAAGGATGGGGGCAGCCTATCACGTTTCCACTGGTTGCGTTTGAAAAGCAAAATAAATTTGTCGATGTACTGCATCAGTTGGATCTCAGAAATCTCTTGTCTTTCATCTTTGAGAGCTTCAAAGATCTCTTTGTTATTCCTACCATTGACAGCAAATTCGTATTCGATCTTTTGTAGCAGTGGATAGGGCATTAGATCCTTCTCGTCTTCTTGTGTTTGCTCCAAAGGTTTGAGCTCAGCACTTGGCTTCATCGTCAAGATCAAGTCTAAGCCTTTGCTCTGCGGTAGACTTGGAAAATTGCCTTGGCGCATATACTCCAACCATTGCAAGACAAATGTTTTGCTGACACCAGCTAACGGGGAGATAGACCCAGAGGAATCACCGTCCATAGTTGTATAGCCAACCGCTGCCTCACTGCGGTTACCAGTAGAAAGAAGCAAGTGGTTGTTGACATTTGCCAAAAACCAAACATTGGGAGAGCGAACCCTGGCTTGTACATTTTGTAGAGGGATGTCAAACTCTTCCCAAGTGATTTCCTTTTTGTAGATACCCTGCATGACTTCGACAATGTTATCGACTTGCTTATCAATGGCAATGTCATGATGCTCGGCACCTAATTCGCTTGCCAAAACGGCTGCGGCTTCTTTTGTTTTGGGGGAGTTGTTCCTAGTTCCTTGGTAAATGGTACAGAGTAGTTTGTCTAGGTCTAGTTTTAGTTTGCTGAGGGATTCTTTGCTAAGTTCCTTAGTCATGCGTTCTTTCATGATAAACACCAGAAGAGCGCAAGCGGCACTGTCAGCTCCTCCTGAGAGCGACACGGTAAAACCTTTAGTTCTGGTTTTTGTCATATAGTCAAATAGTCCCAGACTCACTGCTTGGGTGAATTCTTCAAATGTAGAGGGAATTAGAAGTGGTTTAGCCTTGCTGAGTTCTTGCATAGGTTCAGATATTTTATAATCTAGAGCTACCTGCGCTGTTTCGGAGTTAGGAGTCTTTTGCAAGGAACGGAAGGCTTTGGCTTTGTTGTGGTGGTTGAGATCTAGGTCTACAATGGCATTGAGAATTTCATATTCTTTTAGGTGGTAGCGTTTCCCTTCCGCAACGATGTCTCCATTTTGTGCTACGAGACAACCACCGTCAAACACTACCTTGCCTGCTTCATTGCCATTGAGGTTGCTATAGACAAAGACATTGTTTTGGCTACGAGAGCTTTCGCGAAAAATTTGCCGACGAACTTCGTGTTTGCCTAATGCAAAGTGGGAAGCTCCTAAGGAAAGAATGATGTCTACGCCAACCGTTGTATGCGAAAAGGAAGGACGTTGCATGACCCAAGAGTCTTCACAAACTTCAATGCCTAGGGAAAAATCGGTGAACTGGAAATAGCAGTTGCCAAAGGGGACTTTCTCCTCCTGGAAAGTATAGAAGTCTACTCCCTCAGTGCCCTCCTGGAACCACCTTCTTTCATAGTGGATACCGGTATTTGCCAGGTTGTATTTGGGAATGAGGCCAATGAGTTTGCAATCGCACAGTACCGCTGCACAGTTGTACAAATAGGGGCTGCGAAAAATAGGTAACCCCACAACAACGATGCGACCCATTGTGAAGGGTAAGATTTGATTCAGACTTTGTAAGGCTTCTTTCCATAGGTGGGAGTTATAAAAGGCATCTTCGCATCCGTATCCGGTGATACAGAGTTCAGGAAACTGGACAATGGCCGAATTCTGGCTAAGTGGATCTTGCAGAGCTGCGATAATTTTTTTCTTATTGCCCTCTAGATCTAAGGGAGTTGTTTTTAGGCTGATACTGCTAATTTTTATTTTTTTCATGGGAACTCCTAGGGGAAGTGGATATTTTTTCTCTGTCTGCGATAAAGTCTAAAATATGCTGCACAACCTTTGTATTGGTTTTGGGAGAAAGGATGTCTCCAGCGATAATATGGCCTTTTTTGTGTTGGGCATCATTGACTTCAATCCTACGTTTTACCTTTGCACCTATTTCTTGGAATCGCTTGTGAATTTTTGCAACGCTGATCACTTGATCAAAATTAGAATGTAAAATCAGAGTAGGGGTCGACATTTGTCTCAAATCTATTTTATCAACTAAAGATACCATTCCCATCATAGCAAAAATTGCTTCAATGGGGTAGCGAACTGTCCAATATTTTTTCATAGTCTCTGTGGCTGTTGTGTTTTCTCGGTAGTCCCCAAGAAGTAAGCGGGTCAATTCACGCCCCCAAGGTTGCAAAATAATTGCTGAGGAATTTGCTTTTGGTGAGAAGTTTGGAGAAATAAGCACTTGGGCATGTATCTTATTTTGCAATCTCTTATGGTTAGCTAACCAGACAGATAAAGTCGCACCCGTGGAAACTGCTATGACAATGATTTTTTTACCAAGTTTTTCGCCAATGAGTAGGGCTTCTTGCCCATCGTGTAACCAATCATTTGTTGTTGCATTTGCCAGGGCTTGTCCTGTTCTTGCGTGTCCTTTGAGACGTGTATAGAATAGGTTGGCTTGCAATTCTTGTGCAATGATTTCACAAACAGGTACAATTTCCTGGCGCGATGCAGAAAAGCCGTGTAAATAAACAATTGCATATTCTGTTTTGCGTTTTTGCGAGTCATACCAAAGAATCTGTTTTTGCGTATAGGGGCGGATATCTTGGTATTTTTTTTCGGATTGGAGAAGGTACCTGTCTAAGTCTGCGGGAATGGATATGGTTTTTAGCTTGGTATCTACTTCAATTTTAGGTCCTAAAGCATAGATTGCTGCAAAAACTAGTACAAGGCCTATTCCAAAACGGTATTTTAGGTATTTTTGGGGAGCTAGGTGCAATTTTTGTTCCTCTCACTAGTTTGACTTTCTTGCATTTGTTTCATCAATTTTATATTTCTTGTAAAATTCAAGGAAATATCTTGTTTTTACCAAGGAGTTTACTATGGAAATACGATTTTTTGGTACTGGTACATCGCACGGGATTCCTGTGATTGGTTGTGAGTGTAACACTTGTACATCGACAAATCCTAAGAATACTCGCTACCGCACCTGCGTGCATGTCCTCTACGAGGATACATCGTTACTTATCGATGTATCGCCTGAATTTCGTTTGCAGGCTATAAAATACAAGTTGCAGAGAGTAGATGGAATTCTCTTTACCCATGCCCACTCCGATCATTGCAGTGGTTTAGACGATATCCGTAGGTACAACGAACTGCAGGAATCGGCAATACCCGTATATGGCAATGGAGAAACTCTATTGGAACTGCAGCGAAAATTTTCCTATATTTTTCGCCAAACCCAGGAAGGGGGTGGTAAACCGAAAATCACTTTAGCTGAAGCGCAGAATTACCAAGAATTTTCCTTAGGCGGTGTCTCTATTTTGCCACTCCCTGTGTTACATGGTAGCTTAGAGATCTTTGGTTATCGGATCGGTAGGTTTGCCTTTATCACAGATGTGACCGAGATTCCAGAACAAACATTTGCTTGTTTGCAAGACCTGGATGTTTTAGTTCTCGACGCTCTACGACATAGACCACACACAACACATTTTACCTTGCAACAAGCGATTGAAGCTGCGACACGTATCTCTGCTAAAAAAACTTACTTTACCCATATGTCCCATGAGCTAGAACACGAAGAGACAGAGAAAACTTTGCCTGAATCGATGTATCTTTCCTACGATGGTTTGTGCTTACAGGTCTAACTATTTACTCGAGAGAACGTACCTTTTTTTTCAGCTCTTCCAACATAGATTGCATGGGTGAGGAGTTGACTGGTTTGATTCCAGCAAATCGTTTTTCTGTGTGCTCACTGGTAAAATCAAGACCTGTTAGGGGTTCAGAGCAGTTTTCACAGACCGTATTGTAAGCTGGGTTGCGGTGGAAGCAGGAGTCACAAATTTTATAAAAGACTTGTTTGATCGAGCGGCCGCATCCATTGCAAATCGTGTCGCTAGGCGCATTGAAGGTTCCGCAGTGGATACATAGGCCAGTTTTGATAAACGGGCTTTGCGTCAATAGATAGATGAGTTTCTGTTTGGCAAATTTGATGAGCAGGTAGGCAATGAATAAGCTGACAAATAGAGGAACTAGAGGTGTCTCTGTTGTAAACGCAATCGCATCATAGACGGCATGGATGACACTTGCCAGTAAGATAGACGGTAGCATTTCCTGGAAGAGTGGGGTGCGTTTGATGAATTTGGCTTCTGCGATTTTATAGCCCCAAACTGCTGCTAGGCCGATGTGCAAAGGCATAGCTGTGAAAGAACGAATCGCTAAGGTTACCAGCTTTCCTTCTTTGAGGCAATAGGCAAAGTTTTCAATGACGGCAAACCCTAAGCCAACGGCAGTTGCATAAATAATAGCGTCGATAGGTTCATCCAATTCTTTTAACTTTCGTACCAATAAAATGGTTGTAAGGGCTTTGACAAACTCTTCGTTGATACCCACAAAAATTGCAAAGGGAATTCCTTGTGCCAGAGGAAGAATTTCCATAGTTGCGAGATCAATGCCTAAAAAGCTGGCAAAATTTTCATTGAGTAGGCCAGCAAGCGAGGTGCTGATGACTCCCCCAAGTAAGGCGACACGAATGACAGTTCCTAAGGGTTCTGGTTCGGCTTTATCATATTTGTAAAGGTACTTTAGCCATAAATAACCACTAAAAAAGATGGAGATAATGATCAGGTAAGAATTCATACTTTTAGCCTTATAGAGGAACTGGTAGAATTGAAAATGCTAGCAAAAAGTTATTCTGTCCAGTAAAATTACTTAGTTTGGGAAAAAGATTGGTAGAATAGGATATTGATTGACCGAAATAGGCTTTTCGGAGACAAATCATAGCTATGCAAAATACGACTCTTTTGGTAAAAGATTACATGACACCGAATCCTAAAACGATAGCTGTTTCTGAGAATTTGATGGTGGCAGAGAATATCATGATGTACGAGGGGTATAGGCATTTACCGGTGGAAGAAGAGGGAAGAATCGTCGGAGTCATTTCTGATAGGGATATTAAATTTATCAACTACATCCGTGGTATTTCATCCCGTGATATCATTATCAAAGATATATTGCACAGACCTTCCTATCAGATTTCACCAGATACTCCCATTGAAGAAGTTTTAGAGAGTATGATTCAGAATAAATATGGCTCTGCGGTTGTAGTTGCGGAAGAGAAACTTTTGGGCATTTTTACAACAATAGACGCTATGAAAGCCTTAAAAGACATTGCGACGATGTTTCGCCGAGCCAATGAAGAGCTAGAGCCGCAATAGTTCCACCAGGCGTGTTTCTAAGAAATATGTGATTTGTTTGTAAAAAACCAACCAAATGGCAAATCCTGCCCAGTATACGAGAGTAGCTAAGACTAGTGCTTTGATAATTGCGTAACTTAAAATCTCGGAAGCAGAGTAGTAGATACGAATGAGTACCAAAGGCCAAAGCAAAAGCAATGTATAGAAATATGTTTTGCCCAAGCCATAGATGTAGTTGACGATTTCGTAGGGGTAGTTATTTACCAGGCGTTGGTAACCCTGTGAAATCTCCCCATAAAACAAAGAGAAATAGAAGAAATAGATCAGAAGAAAAAATGCCTTCCAGATTAGCTCAATACTAGAGCGAAAGAATGACAGTACGAGGCCAATTCCCCAAAAAACGAACATGGGTAAGGCGATCTGCTCTAAAAAACTAAAATTTGCGCTAGACATACTTTAAGCATTCTGTGAAGCTTGTGGTATCTGCAATGGCTTTACCTGCAATGGGAAATGCTGTACCATGGTCGGGAGATACGCGGATAAAATCCAAGCCAAGGGTTAGGTTGATTCCATTTTTGCCCTCTAATGCTTTAAAAGGTATTAGGCCCTGATCGTGGTAACAGGTTAGGATCAACTTATAGTCATCGCGTAGTTCTTCGGTAAAGACCGAATCCGCAGATAGAGGGCCCTCTACGTCCATTCCCCTTTTGGTCATCTCTTGCATGTATGGCGTGATGATCTCTAGTTCTTCTTCGCCAATCTGGCCACTTTCTCCGGCATGCGGGTTGAGACCACAAAATGCGATTCTTCCTTCAGGGATTAGATCAGAACCTAAGATAGCGGCAATCATAGACTGTATTTTGACTTTGCTAAGGTATACCGGAACATGGCGGAAGGGGACATGTGTGGTAAGTGGGATGACGCGTAATTTTTTCCCTAGCATGAGCATAAATGTATCCTTTTTATAATGGTCTGCTAGATACTCTGTGTGTCCGGTAAATTTTTTTACACCAGCTCGGATGATCCATTCCTTACTCAAAGGCATGGTGACAAGGTTGGCTTGGGTCGCCTGTTGGATATCTACAGCTGCCTGTAGAGAGAGAAACGCAGCTTTTGCAGACTCTATGCTGGGATTGCCAACATGGATTCGTTTGTCTTCTTCGTAGGAAAGCTCGTGTGTACAAACTACATAGAGACCTTTATCCGGTGTCTTTAGCTTTAAGCTAGCCGCCCCTAAAGTGGTAAAACCAGTAGGGCTATACGCCTTGCGCGCAGTAATAAAAATTACCGGTCTATCGTTTGCGAGTTCTCTGAGTTCGCTTATGGAATTTTCGAGAATCTCTGTGCTGATCCCTGCTGGATCGCCTTCTGTAATCAGTACTGGTTTTTTATTCATACTTACCTTCGTATGCTTGGTATATTGATATTCTCCAGGGCAGATTTGGTAAAATCGTAGAATTGTTCCAGAGAATCTTCTACCGTTCTTCCTTCTAACAAAGTTGCCCTTTCAAATCTGGAGTTGAAATTGACTTCCTCTTTGAGGTTGAGTATAACACTACCACCACTGTCTTGGTTGTCAGTAAATATTTTATGGATAAAGTCACGAAATTGCACAAAAACATCCCCAGCTTCTGCAATAAAGATGCGAGACTGTTTATTTTTCATCCTACCCAGTTGCTCTTTGAAGTCCTGCTTATCACAAAGAGCGTATTCTTCAATTGTTTCTGTTAAGACTTTCATATTTCTATGAATGTTCTCCAGATGTTTCATCAGATTATCCCTTTCTGTAGCATGGGTGAAATCTAATTTTAAATGGCTGTCACCTAGTACTGGACTGTATTCTTCATCTAGTAGGTTCAACAGGGTAGCTATGAGGTTTATCTCATTGTCGTTGCAGTGTGGAGATATTTTCATTACCACTAAGTTTTCTAAGGGGTCTCTTCTACTGGGACTTGCGGGTCTTGTTGTATCTTGGCTTTCTCCTTCCTCCTCATGGCTAGTAGGATGGTTGTCCGTGGAGTTGGTCACGGACCCAAAAGAATCTGGAATTCCCTCTGGGGAAATTGATAAAATACGGTATTTGTACTTGTCCAGATCTTTGGAAACTCGCTCCCGTTGGCGGGGATTGCGCGAGTTTTTCAAAATATATTCTAACTGCGAGACGATTTTCTGGTACTTTTGCAGCAGTGATATTTGTTCGGGAGAAAGTGCCATGTCTAACTTATTTCTTCTGGCTTAAATATTGATCAATAGACTTTTTCACACTCTCAAAATTTGTGAGATCCATTGGTAAGACCAGATTATTGTCTTCTTTGGCGATATTTCGCATCTTTTGGATGTATCTTTCTGTAACGCGTAACTTGACTGCCTCTTTGCCACCTGGATTCTGGATAGAATCAGCGATCAGGTTGATACTTTTCGCGGTTGCCTGTGAGATGGAGAGAATTTCTTTAGCCTTACCTTCTGCCTCATTGATTCGTTTCTGCATTTCCCCCTGTGATTTGTTAATTGCTTCTTGCATCAAACCTTCGGAACGGTTGATGCGAGAATCCCTATCCCCTTCGGAAAGAGAGATTTCAGAACGTTTTTTCAACTCAGCAGTCTTCTGTTTTTCCATAGACTCAACTACCGATTTGGGAGGGCTGAGGTTTTGGATTTCATAGCGGTTTACACGGATTCCCCAGGCTTCAGAGGCTTCATCAATGACATTGACGATCTTTTGGTTGATGACATCACGTGACTCGAAGGTCTTGTCTAAGTCCATCGTTCCAATGATCGCACGCATAGAGGTCTGCGCCAATTGAGCGGAAGCAAATTTGTAATCTTGGATACCGTAACTGGCTTTTTGTGGGTCTAAGATGACAATATAGAGAACTCCATCTACCTTGACCTGGACGTTGTCCTTGGTAATACAAATTTGTGGATCTACCTCAATCGCCTGCTCTTTGAGAGTATGGCGGTAGGCAACTCTATCCATAAAGGGCACCATAAAGTGAATTCCAGCGTGTAAGGTATCGTGGTAGCGTCCCCAACGTTCGACAATTAAAACTTCTTTGGTCGGAACAATGCGTATCGATGCAACTAGTTTAAATCCAATATATAAGACAAAGACAACCCAAAATATAATAACAACAATAGACATTACTTATTACCTCCTGCAAGGTTTGGTAGTTTTCCGGTTACTTTCGAGACACCTTCAAAGACAGAAACGACATTGGCAATCTCTGCTGGGAGGACTGTCGTTTTGGCAGTATCTAAAATTTCTCCGACAGAATCGATATAGTTTTCGATGATTTGCAAGTCTACTGCATCAGATCCACCTTTGCGGTATATGGCAGCGGAGACATTCTGAATGCCTTGGGCCGTTGCTTCGGCAACAATTTCAATGGCCTTGGCGCGTCCTTCCGCTTCGTTGATGAGTTTTTCCTTATCTCCTTCGGAAAGGTTAACAGCCTCACGCCTCTCTCCTTCCGAACGGTTGATCCTGGATTGTCTTTCCCCTTCGGAAATGGTGATTTCGGCACGCTTTTCTCGTTCGGCTTTCATTTGTAGTTCCATCGAGTGGAGAACTTGTTTGGGAGGAGCAATATTCATGATTTCATAGCGGGTAACCTTGATGCCCCAGGGGTCGGAGGCTTCGTCCAATTGTGTTACAACGTTGGCATTGATCATTTCTCTCTCGGAAAAGGTAGCATCTAGGTTGATCTTACCAATTTCAGAACGCAGAGTTGTTTTGGCCAGCTGTGATGTTGCAATCAAATAGTTGTCAATACCATAAGCAGCTTTTTCAGGGTCCATGACCTTGAGATAGAGAATGCCATCGATTTGCACAGAAACGTTGTCTTTGGTGATACATTCTTGTGGAGGGACATCATAAGCCATTTCTTTTTGGTTGAATCTATAATGTACCCTGTCAGCGAAGGGAATGAGAAAGTGAAATCCGGGTGAGAGGGTTTCACTAAATTTCCCCCAACGTTCTTTGATATAGGCGTATTGCTGGGGAACTACCACAAACGTTTTCATGATAAATCCAATCGCAATCACAAAGGCCAAAGTAAACAGAAAATAAGGCATGCACGTCCTCCGTGTTTATTTAGTTATATAATCGTCATTTTTCTCGTTGCGTTTCAAGTAATTTTCAATTTCTTCCTGGCTTGCTTTTTGTACAATATAGGTCAGGTTATCTCTAGAAAGTATTTTCGTGTATTCACCGACAGAGATCTCGTCTTCTAGGCAAACAGCATCCCAAACCGTGCCTTGGAATTTGATTTTGCCGCCTTTTTTGTTGAGGAGAATCTTAGTGGCTACCGGTGCTATCTGGTTCACATATTCATTGTGACGGATTGGAACGTACTTTCTATCGGCAGGAAATATCTTTCTGACAATGTTACCGCCAATCAATATAAGAAAAAAAGAAGAAATCGAGCAAATGATGAGCTGGGTAACAATACCAAGAGGAACTATCCAAACCAAAATGCCTGTGAGAATGGCCGAAATTCCCACAAAAGATACAAACGTGCCAGGAACGATAAGTTCTAAAACGATGAGTCCTATACCAACTACAATCCATATGGTATGGGCAAAATCGGCTAATTCTAACATTGTGTTCCTCCTAGTTGTGGGCTATCGGTGTAATTTTAAAACTGATTCGGTAAATTTCAACGCTAAATTGTCCCGTTTGTAAAAAAAGCCTTTATTTTTACCATTTAGGAGATATGGCCGATCTTTCTTGTTCTTTGGCAGAAAAAAAGTAAAAAATTAGTGGGAGATAGCCTCCAAATAGGTAAGCAAGAGGAAAACTTCTTATTTAGCTTAAAAATTTATTTTGGAGGTACATACAAGTGCTACAATCTGTTATATTCATCAATACATTGGCTTGGTTGTCGATTTTTTATGGAGTCTTTACTGTTCTGGCGATGTCTATTGGCATCTTTCTACAGCGAACACACGGTGTTGCATTTCTTACTGAGATGGTACCTTTCACTTTACTGCCGTTTATCGTGTTTTTCTTTGCGATTGGTTATGGTTTGCTACAGAGAAAAAACTGGGCACGGATTGTAACGAGTTTGTTTTTCGCTTTTCTCGTTATTTGTTTTTTGCTTAGCATACTAATCTTTGTTTCTCCTATACTGCTAGCGTCTTTGCTAACTATACCAGGTTTTTTTGTTGTCGATGGTGCACTATTTGCATTTGCCTTATTTGGGTTTCTTTTTAATTTATGGGTTCTGGTGCGATTGTCAGCAAAAGATGTTGTCATCGAGTTTCTCAAACCAAATCCAACAAAAGTCAGTGTTTATAGCAATGTATTGGCTTGCCTATGCCTTTTGCATGGCATACCACTCTTTTTAGGTTTAGGTGAATTGTATTCTTCCATATCAGAACTTACCTCTTCTCCATTCAGTAAGTTTGTCTTGTTACACCTTAGCAACCCCCTACTGTTTGCTTACCTGCTTTTGGGATTTTTTGCAGTGCTTGCCTCCATCGGTTTACTGTGGAAAAAAAACTGGGCAAGAGAAATGTTTATAGGAATCGTGATTGCTATAGTCGTTATGAACATCGTTTATTTGGCGTACCAGGCTTTTCTCGCAGATTTTACAGTTACTTTGGACAGCCAAACCGTTTCTTTTCTGATTGTATCTTATATAGCTCTAACAATTGCCTTTAGGTTGAATTCTGCCAAGATCCGCAGCCAATTTTTAGCGGTACCTAGACACCGTGGATTTGCGGATTAATTCCATATTCGATTTTTTTACAATGGCCGGATAGCAGTAACAATGTCTATCTGGCAGGGAAAATAATGTTTTGATTCTCAAACAGGCGTAAGATGTATACTGGTAAATGCTCTTATCCAGCTATTAGAGTTTTTCCAACGCCTTTTCTTCAACGTGGTACATATATTTGTGTGAATCCTCATCTGTATAACCTCGAAAGAGAATTATATAGTCATCACTTTTCTTTTTATAGGAACCGATATACATAACAGTTAGAACATCGATATCTGGAGGATTGATTTTAGTGAGACGTTTTGTCAGTAGATCAAACATATACAACGATCTAGAGTCTTGCTCTTTATGAAATACTTTATCATTATTTTCATCTTCGTCGATGACATGGAATACAAGAAATGGCAAATAATTACAGCTATTGTCTCTATTGTCACCACAATCTGTTTCTAAATCAACAGTTATATTGTCTTCGTTCAATTCGCTATCATAGTATTCTAAAATTGCAATATCCTGTGGGAAAATTTTTTCAAACTTTTGTTTGCTACTTTTTGTTTTTCTCCAAAGGTAATTGACCTCAGTTGTATCGATAAACTTATCATCTCCACCCAAACTACTCCCCGAACCCTGTATTCCTAGTCTCATTTTATAAATGGATTTGCCTCTTTCGATATAATTTTGGTATTTGGTTTGTACAATAATTTGGTATCTCTTATGCAATAGGATTGTATTGTCATAAGAAGTTGGCGTAAAGGTCTCTTCAGATTCTTCTACTTGATTTTTGGGTTCTAAGTTGTTGTTCGTGCATGATAGGATAGAGTATCCTAATATAAGTAAAAAATAAAAATGTTTCATTTAGATCCTTTTGCAAGTTAGTTACTTTTTTCTTCTCTTGTTTCCTCAAACAAAATACGTTTTCCTATGAGCATTGACAAGGAATATTCCCTAAAAAATAATAATTGACATCAAGGATGCTGAGACCTTATTCTACGTAAGGCAATCTGTACACGAATATGTGTTTCTATCATCTTGGCATTTAGGTATTATAACCAACCTCCAAGAGACTACAATAAAATTTTTCAGGAGAATCATATGAAAAAGTTTGTCATACTACCAATTTTATTTATATTTACAAGTATTTTCAGTTTATCCTGCCAACAAGAGCAGCCAGGAAATGAAAATAGCAAAAGCGACCCTCTCAACATTGAAAATTTACAAAAAAATGAGAACGTACAACCACGGGTTCCCATGGCCGAGTATACAAAAGAAACCCCTGCCGAATGGGTAGACGTCGTAGATGAACATATCCCGCAGGTCAAGTATGTACCAGGAAGTTCTACGGGTAATGTACAGGTAAGTGTAGAAAAGCACCCCAATAGCATGAACCACTATATTGAGAAAATTGGCATAATGGACAGAGATAAAAGAACTATCGTTGTCAAAGAGTTGAAAAGAGGCAATCAGATCTCTACTGCCAGTCTAACTCTCAAACTAGATCCAAAGGAAAGAAAGGATTTAAAAGTGTTTGTCAAGTGCAATATGCATGATCTGTGGACTGTAAAACTCCATGAAGCTATCAATGAAAAGCACTTTTAAATCCTTTCTTTCCTTTGGATCTAGTTTGAGAGTTAGACTGGCAGTAGAGATCTGATTGCCTCTTTTCAACTCTTTGACAAC
>JBCCIA010000113.1:0-14615 GCA_039028475.1 Spirochaetota bacterium
AAATAGGAGCAAAACACACAAGCTATTTATTATTTCTCTACAAACTAGCCACCACAAGGACCTAGCTTTTGCAAGAGCAATTCGTTTACCAACTTCGGGTCCGCTTTACCTTGCGAATGCTTCATCACCTTACCCACCAAGGAACCAAGTGCTTTCTTCTTGCCTTTCTTCCAAGACTCAACCGACTCAGGCAATTCTTGTATCGCTTGATCGACAAATTTTTCCAGAGCGGCATCGTCACGCACGACACGCAAACCTTTGCTGTCAATGATTTCATCTGGAGACGCACTAGACTCTAGCATATCTTCAAAGACTGTCTTAGCAATTTTACCAGAAATTTCCCCTTTAACAAGTAACTCGATCATCCTGCCCAAGCGTTTTGGCTCAATGCTAAATTCGGAAATATTAATATTATTTTTGTTGACAACTGCGAGCACCTCATCCTTGACCCAGTTGGATGTTTTTTTAACATCTTTCGAGACAGCTAGGGATCGCTCATAATAATCAGCGATATCTTTTTCGGCGGTCAATACATCCGCGTCATATTCCGGTAAGCCCAACTTCTCCACAAAACGTGCCTTACGTGCTGCGGGCAATTCGGGTAAGCCAGCTTGCAGCTTGTCTACATAAGACTGTTCTAATACAATAACAGGTAGATCTGGGTCGGGAAAATAACGGTAGTCGTGTGCCATTTCTTTCGAACGCATCTGTAGGGTTTGTTGCTTGTCGGCGTCCCACAGCTTAGTTTGCTGGACAAAGGTTTTACTCTGTAGGTACATCTCTTTTTGCCACTCGATTTCATATTCTATCGCGGTTTTCACAGCTTTGAAAGAATTTAAGTTTTTGATTTCTACTCGGGTGCGTAGTTCCTGAGAACCTTTGGGACGAATCGAAACATTGGCATCACAACGAAGGGAACCCTCTTCCATATTGCAGTCTGATACTTCGATGTACTTGAGAATATTTTTAAGGGTCACTAGGTATTGGTAGGCTTCTTCCGAAGTGCGAATTTCTGGCTCTGAAACAATTTCAATGAGTGGGGTTCCAGCTCGGTTGAGGTCAACATAGGAGACATTCTTTTCTGGGTCTTGTGAGTGCACCAATTTACCAGCGTCCTCCTCCAAGTGAATCCGGGTCAAAGGAATGACTCTTTCCTCTTCTGCTCCCTTGAGGGTGAAACGAATCTCGCCTCCCTCACAAATGGGTTTGTCAAACTGCGAGATCTGGTAACCTTTGGGCAAATCGGGATAGAAGTAGTTCTTACGGTCAAACTTGGTAAAAAGAGCGATCTTGCAACCCAAAGCCAGTCCAGCGATAATACCCTTCTCTAAAGCCAGTTCATTCAATACAGGCAAAGTTCCTGGTAGAGCATAGCAAATTTCAGAAACCTGTGTGTTTGGGCCTTTGCCAAACTCACAAGAACTAGAGGAAAAGATTTTGGATTGGGTATTGAGCTGTGCGTGGACTTCTAGACCAATCACCGGTTCGAATTCAGACATATTTGAAACGTCCGCAGAATGGGCTTTTTTTTCAATCGATTTCCCAATAGATAGGGATTTTTACTCAGCCTTTGCTTGGTACGAACGCATATGAGCCAGTAGGTTTTCCAGGTCTTGCCGCTGGATTCCTGCGTTGACACTGATGCGTAGGCGTGATTGTGGTACCGTTGGGGGACGAATGGCACGGATGTCAAAGCCCCTCTCCTGCAAATACTGGGACAGTCGCAATGCCCCTGCTTCATCTGGCAAAAGAACAGGAATAATTTGACTTTGGGTATCCAGGGTGTCATAACCCATAGCTTGTAAAGACTCCACCAAGAATCTTGCATTCTGTAAAAGACTTTCTCGCTCCGCCTGCATACTCTGAAGCAAAGGAATTGCAGTTAACATCGCGTGAGCAATACAGGGCATGGGAGCTGTGGAATAAATAAATGTCCGCATCTTATTGGTAAGGTAGTCCTTGGCTTGCTGCGAACAAGCGACAAAAGCTCCTTCCAAACCCAAAGATTTTCCGGCTGTATAGACACGAAAGTCGATGTTTGCCAGGTCTTGTTTCACATATTCAGGCAAATGACAAACACCAGCCCCCTTCTCTCCCAAGACACCCAGAGCGTGGGCTTCGTCGAGGATCAACACTGCATTGTATTTTTGTTTCAAGTGCAATAGCTCTTGCAAGTCCGGAATGTCACCATCCATACTAAAGGTAGTTTCTGAAACAATGATCTTCGCCGTCCCATGTGCATCTTTTTCACAAAGTCTTTGCAATTGCTGCATATCTAAGTGGTTGTAGTATTTCCGTTTTGCCCGTGAAAGCCGGATGCCATCGAGAATGGAAGCGTGGTTTAAGCGGTCGGTATATACTGTTGTTTTCGGATTGGCTATAGCATTGATGAGACCCAGGTTCGCGGCAAAACCATTGGCCAGTAAAAGAGAAGTCTCCGCTCCTACCCATTCGGCGAAACAAGCTTCTACTTCTGCGAAAACATCACGATGCCCACGAATAAGACGTGAAGCTCCCGAGCCTGCTCCATACAAGCGAATCCCCTCTTGTAAGCCTTGTAAGACTTGTGGGTGCTGCGATAGACAGAGGTAGTCATTTGAAGAAAGGTCTAAACCGTGGGGCAGCCGCAATTGGCGGTGTAGCTTTTTTTCCTGGAGTTTCGCCAGTTCTTGGCTCAGTGAATCGGCAAAGGCAGACATGGGAGCATTGTTCTGCTTACAAAAACAGTGTAAATGAGAAAACCGGCTTTAACTCTCGTCCTTTTCCTGCTCTTCTTTTTTTGTTTTATCCAACTTAAGTAGGGAGTCAGTGATATCGCCAATCTTACTATTGGAGTTGCGCAATACATTGAACACACCCTTGGAAATTTTGTCGTGCGTCTCTTTGATTTTACTGGTATTTTTTTTATCTTTGACAAAGGCATCTAGCAGGGTAAATGCCAAACCAGAGGTGTCTTTATGCAATTTCTCAATCTTATCGGAACCCTTGTCGATCATCTCCTGGATCATCACCTGCTGCTCTTTGATAGAAACACGCCCCAATACGCTTTCATAATAGGCGATGGTGCATTCGTGAACCTGTCGTTTGTGGTACTCGACCTTGCATTTTACACGCGTCTGTATAAGCCACAAAATATAAAAGCCTAGCAGTGAAGCGGCTACTGCAAACCCATAAAACAATTGTAATTCTAGTGACCAGTTCATAAGTAACGAACCCTTACTTCTCCTACCACACCTTGGCGTTCGAGTTCTACGATAGTTTCTTTCATCACTTCCTCATAGACCTTTCGCTTTAAAGTGAGTGGCATCATATGGCCAACATATTTGGCAAGGCTAGACCTCTGCTTGGCGAGTTCTAAGGGGTCCGGTATACTGATCGTAACAAACATCTCCGGTTCCCGCAAATGATCCGCATCCCAACGCAGTTTTTCTGTTTTGAGCTCATTTTCTAAAAATGCGATTTTTTCGTTCAGTGGTGCAAGTGACGCTTCGAATTTCTTCGTGCGAAAGTATAGTACAAGCAATAAAAAGACAAAAAGTGAGATCAAAAAAACCATAGGCAACAGCATGGATAAAAACCTCCTAAAGCAGGAATAGCGTATCCATGTATTGGCAAAAAAAGCAACAGGATTTTTTTTGATTCGATGCTCTGAGAAAGTGGGAAAAATTGAACCTTTTCTCCACAATGACTCTCTATATGTATGAGCTATCATGGGAATTAGTAAAAAAGATCAATTTGGCCTAGGGCAAAACCAAATCGCGAAAATTGCCCGTTGCCTCAGTCATCCGGCCCGCATTGCGATTTTAGAACTCATACTAGCACGCAAAGAACCTATCTGTAACGACATAGTCAGTGAACTTCCCCTAGCCCAGGCAACCATCTCTCAGCACTTAAAAGAATTGAAGAAAATTGGCATCATTGAAGGACGTATGCAAGGCACAAAGGTATGTTATAGCATTGACAAAGAAGTCTGGCAATTTTATAAGAAAATACTCAACGATTTCTTTAAAAAAATAGATTTTTAAAAAACATTTTGCTTTAAATCCGTCTAATTATCGTAATATAACGATAGACTAAAGATGTAAAGAGGAAACAAATGGCAACAGTAAACGTAACAGATTCAAACTTTGATTCAGAGGTAATCTCTTCTGATGTGCCTGTGTTGGTAGATTTTTGGGCCGAATGGTGTGGACCTTGTCGTATGGTAGGACCCGTGGTAGAAGAGCTTTCGAATGATTACGCAGGCAAACTTAAGGTTGCAAAAATAGATGTAGATTCCAACCAAGAACTCGCTCAGAAATACGGTATCACTAGCATTCCTTCGCTATTGGTTTTCAAAAGTGGCGAAGTAGTAGATAAAATTATTGGCGCAGTTCCCAAAAGTAAAATTCAAAAAACTTTAGAACCCACATTGGCCTAAACTTCTCTTGCAATGTCTGTCCTAGTCTTACATAGGACAGACAGCTTGGCAATTTTTCCTACTCTATCTCGATATATGGTAGCCACTTCCGATTTTGGTATATATAGCCCTTTTTTCCACGCAATGGAAAAGCAATGTACTGTTGAGATTTTTTCCCACGTATAATGGCGTAGTTACGATCCCTTCTGACTTCTGTAAAAATCTCATCTTTTTTCCCTTTAACCCTGCGAACCCAATTTTTGCCCTTATTGACGAACTTTCCTTTGACTTGGATTACATACGAATAGGTTTTACTGGTTTTTCCACCATTGCCTCCGCCCTTCTCTTCCTCCGTACCACCTGCGCTATTTTCGTAAGGACTCAGTGTAGATAAAAAGCTAGACTCTCTACGACCCACTCTCTTACTAAGAATTTTTGCCTTAGGACTCATGACATACATGGTTGGATAGCCACGAAAAGAAAACTTACGCTTATCGGGGTTGCTATCCAAGACCCGCAATGGGATAAACTTTTTGTTCAAAACAGAGTGTACTCTGCTTTTGGAAAAAACGTCTCTTTCTAGGCGTTTGCAATAGCCGCACCAGGTAGGCGCAGTGATGATGACAAAAACGTTCTTGTTTTGGCTTTTCGCCTGGTTGAAGGCTTTGTCGTAGGAAGTCACCCAACGGATAGGACTAGAGCGCTGGCTCATAAATAAGATTCGCTTCTTACCGCTAGCTTTGGCTGCTAATCTCTTCTGAATGGTTTGTGGTCGGTAGCAGATATTTGTTTTGGAATTGCAGACCTGTGTTTTGATTTTCAATTTGAGGTTGGTCTGGTTGGCCTTTCCCTTTGTTTCAAAAATGCTAATGACATAGGTGCCCGCTTTTCTTTTCATCCCTTTACCCTTTAAGATTAAGTCATCATCTTTTTCCACACCCCATGGATAGGTATCAACTGCTACAGCCCAGCCTGAATTTTTTACCGCAAACTCTGTAGGCAGGTTAAAGCTCAAACTATTCAAGCGTTTGATGTAAAGGTGGTTGTTTTTTGGTAGGTAAACATCCACCCGTACCTGTTTGGAGCCTCCAGGTTGCATTTGAATCGATTTGTCTGCGAGGACAAACTTAGGCTTCGTTTGGCCGAATAGCGTGCTTACCAAGCCTAGGCTAAGAAAAAAAGTCCAATATAGTCTCACTGTAAATACCTCTTTTAGCAAACTTACCAGCTTAGAGGCTAGTAAAAATAATTAATTTGCGAAATTTGTAAAAATCTTACATTGACAAAATATTCTTTTCAAGGAGAAATTTCTGCATGAAAAAAATCCTTGGTTGGTTGAGCCTATTTCTATTTTCTTTTATCCTCATCTGTCTTTTTACCCTAGCCGTTTACTATATCCAAACCGTTGGAAAAGCAAGCCCACCTCCTACTGTAGGGAAAGCAGCAAAATCCATAAAATTTACCAAAGTAAAAGGAATCCAGCTACACTACCAGACTTTTGGAAACCCAAAAAATCCGCATCTATACGTCCTACACAGTGGCCCAGGCTATGATTACCGCTACCTTTTGCCCCTACAGGCTCTTGCCGACTCCTACCATGTCATTTTCTATGACCAGCGTGGTAGTGGTTTATCCGAAAGGGTTGGCAAAGAAAAACTAAATTTGCAAGGATTTTCCCTAGAATTGCAGGCTTTACTAGACCAACATTCACCAAATAAAGACGTAATTCTTTTGGGCCACGGCTGGGGAGCTATGCTAGCGAGTTACTATACCAGCAAACATGCCAAACAGATCCGAGCCTTAATTCTAGCCGAACCTTTCTTTCTTTCCGCAAAAACAGGGAAGAGCTTTTTAGCAAGAACCAATTATCTCCAACCACGAATGGACTGGGCTTTGGTAGATTATTCCCTACGCTCCGTTACAGAGTCTATGCACATTGAAAACGGAGACGCAGATGCAACAAGTGATTATGTGTTTGCAAAAATGCAACAACCTACAAAGGCAAATATAGGCTTTCCCTACATCACCTTTTTTTGTGATACCAGAA
The DNA here is from genome assembly GCA_039028475.1 of Spirochaetota bacterium. Lineage (GTDB taxonomy): Bacteria > Spirochaetota > Leptospiria > Leptospirales > Leptospiraceae > JBCCIA01. The sequence continues at coordinate 6,447 of JBCCIA010000113.1, forward strand.
AACCGATTCCCTTTTGGCGTTACGGCTATAGGGCACACCAAGTATTAACCAAAGAGCTAATGGATGCACAAAAGAACATTTTATTCAACATTTCTAAGGGAATCAAAAACTACTCAGGCGAAACCCTTTTTCTGAGCAGTGAGTGCAGCAGCATAGGCGAGAGCTTTCAGAAGGAGCATAGGAAACTATTCGCCGCTAGCCAAGAGGTTGTCATCCTCCAAGCAGGACATTATCTTTTACAGGATAACCCAAGCCAAACATTAGAACAAATCCGTAAGTTCTTACAAAGTGTGCAATGATCCGTTCAGAATCTTTTAATTTATAAAGGTATTGTGAATCGCCTGCATCGCGAGAATCGCCTGCTCCTCTTTGATGACACAGGAAATTTTGATTTCGGAAGTAGAGATCATTTCAATGTTTACTTTTTTTTCAGCCAAAGTTTTAAACATTTGTGCAGCGACTCCTACCTGAGACTTCATACCAACACCCACCACAGATAAAATCGCTATCTGTTCGTCGAGGTCCAGTTGTCCTGTATCATGGCTGGTGACAAATTTTTCTAAAATAGGTTTGGCCTGTTGTAAATCGTTGCGGGGCATAGTGAAGGAAATAGTATTTCTACCATTATGGGGAGAGGATTGGACAATGATATCTACGATGATGTCAGACTCCGCCAACTCACCAAAAAGATCAGCTGCAATACCTGGAATATCTGGCACATTGGGAATAGTCACTCTGGACTGATCATTTTTTACGGTAACCCCACTCACTCTTAGTTTTTCCACTATTTTCTCCTCACTTACTACTAAAGTTCCAGTTGTTTCCAGAAAACTCGAACGCACATGGATGACTACATTATAATTTTTAGCAAACTCAACACTCCGCGAATGCAAAACACCGGCTCCCAAACTCGCCAATTCCAACATTTCGTCGTAGGTTATTTGCTCGTGCTTGCGTGCCCCTTGCACTTTATTGGGGTCGGAAGTATACACTCCATCGACATCTGTGTAGATCTCACATTCCTGTGCGCCCAAAGAAGCTGCTAGAGCAACTGCTGAAGTATCACTCCCGCCACGCCCCAAGGTATTGATATTGTTGTCCTTATCGACCCCTTGGAAACCTGCTACAATGACTACGTTGCCCTGGTGTAGAGACTCTTCGATTTTGCTATTGGAAATCATTTCAATCTTGGAATTCGAGAAATTGCCATCCGTTATCACTTTAACCTGCCAACCGAGAAAGGACTGAGCCGGAACACCGATTGCCTGCAAGGCCATCGACAGCATAGCGATGGATACTTGTTCTCCAGAAGATAGTAAGACATCCATCTCGCGTTTGGGAGGGTCGGGGTGTATTTGTCGTGAGAGCTTGACAAGCTCATCGGTTGTCTTGCCCATTGCGGAGACAACAACTACGACCTTATGCCCCTTTTCATAGTAAGATTTAACCCTTTTGGCAACGTTTTGGATACGTTCTGGGCTTCCCACCGAGGTTCCACCAAATTTTTGAACAATTAGATTGGCAATAGACATTGACCGTAAGGATTTTTTAGGTAAGGAATAATGCAAGTAGTTTTATGAAAGGAAAAGCCCAGCTGAGTAAACTCCTCCTAGCATAAAACCTAGAACTGGCGCAAATTAGAACTAGTTCTTGTTGTATTTCACATGATACGTCATGATCTGCAATCCATTTTCATAAGCCTCTGAATCAACAAATTCAAGTGTATAACTCGACTTAGAATCACCAAAAAGTCTGGTACCTTGCCCTTGGATCAGAGGATTGAGTTTCAATTTGATAACATCAATTTTTTGCTGATCCAAAAGCCAACCAGCAAACTGTCCTCCTCCACATAAATAGATATTGGATGTAGCCAACTGTTGGATTTTCTCAAGCTCAGATATATCTCTCTTAACCACATTGACTTTTGGATCTGCATTTTCAAACTGCAAAGAATCGGAAAAAATGAAATGTGTCATATGTGGATAGGCGGGTTGCCCGGGTGACAATCCATGTTTATAGCCAAATTCATACGTCTTTCTTCCCATGATAACCGTGGTAAAGTCTTGCAATTCTGCGAGGTATTTTTCCACCCCATTGCCCGTCATGACAAAGCCACTGATGTCATCATCTTTACCGGCAATATATCCATCAATGGAACTTGCTATATAATAAACGATCTGTTGCATAGCTTGCTCTCCTCATAGAAAACAGAATTTCTCTACACTTCAGAAGTGCAGTCATAGAACATCCTGTATGAGAAGGGTAGCAGTCAAGCCTTTATTTTGCAAATGTCAACAACCATTTATATAGAGGGATTACACGAATGGTTTTCTTCCCCTCAGTAACCTCTTCTTCTTTATCTCCAGTAATTAGATATCCTTCTTTCATACGACAATAGTGCATACGCGTCGGAAAGATGCGAAAAATACTCTTCATTTATCCTTTTTCACAATGACAGAAACTACCACTTTTGTCCTTCTATGGAAGGACAAAATCGACTATTTTTATCCTTCCATAGAAGGATAAAAGCCAAGGTTTTATTTCTGAGGGGATCTACTTTGCTGCCCACTTTTAGTAAAAAAGTAGTAGACATTTTTTTCTTATTTTTTGAGTTTATCTTAGTAAAATTTTAGTATTTCCTCTCTGGATAAGCGAAGTCCGAGCCTTAAAATAGAATAAATCATGTTTACAGAAGAGTCATTAGAAAGGTCAGAAGTAGAAGGTCGAGTAGTTATTTTATTGAATAGCCTCACATCTATCGATTTTGAAGACTACATCTCTAAAGCAAAAGAGGATTTCTTAAATTTGGATAATACTCATTCTAGAGAGTTTTTCGCTAATAACACGAAGCCTTCTAAAAAAGCACTCAAAACCTATCCTGCGATCTTTACAAATGATCTGGATGATCCTAAATTTTCACAAAAATACAAGGAAAGGTTTAACCGCTTAAAAGCAATGGCTGACTCCATGTATCATTTCAAAGTAGAGCATACATTACTGCCCTTAAAGACAATATTAGATTTCTCAGAAAGAAATAAAACCTCTCGGCTGCTTGTTTTTCATGCGAATAATTTAGTTAGAGATTACCAAAGAATTCTTAAAATCTTCAAACTAAATTCGTTTTTATGCTATAGGGAAATAAACTTTGCTCATGCTGCAAACCTTTATATACCCAATGGTTTTATTAGGCAAAAAAAAGTTGATTCTCTACTGCAAGGAAAGGGAAAAGAGGTAAATGATTTTACTTTCAAAGCCTTAGAGTTGGAGTTGGATAAAAAACTAAACGAAACACCCGTGCATTACATCACGGGAACAGATGCCTGGGAAAAAGATATGTATGGGGACTTTTTTGCTGAGAAACCTATTTCCCTGTTAGAGAGGGAAGAGAAATAATTGTGAGCATTGCCTTTTACAAAAGCCAATGCAAAGAACGAAGTAATTTTGGGTATGATTAAGAGCGCGTCTTGAAACAGTACCATGTTCCCCTCGACTCCACTCGGGGAACGATCTAGTTAGCTTTTAAGATATGCTGTAAGTCTCACTGCAAAAGACTACTCCTTCCTTTGCAATGAGACCGGTTTTTGTTACTGTTCCAATTCCCAGCGTATACGCTTTATGATCGCATGGGCGAGCTTGCGGTAGCGAATGCGGCGTCTGCGAGAATAGGTGTGGGGTTTGCTGAGCCTGTCTATGCAGACTGTGAGGCGATCGAGAAGACCTTTTAAATCAAATTCATCTGTGTATTGTTCCATTTGTAGAAACTCCTTGTTTTGTTCAAAATTGTAGTGAACACACAAAGTACACAAAAGACTTGACTAGATGTACTAGCACATAAGTCTGATAGAGCACCTTGTGTGTAGATTCTCAGTCTGGAACTAGTTTGGCGACGAAGACCAGACTGAGAGCTTTTTCACATAAGTACGTTTATTGTAAAAATGTACTTAGTTAGTGTGGAAATGGTGGGAAAATTTGTCGAGTATTTTTTTTGTAGTTTGCACATTCGTTAGGAGTGTGTGTTCGCCGATAACTGAAGTATGGAAAGTCCCTTAGTTTTAGAGTTGATGATCGTTTTTTCGTTCTTTCTAATTATGGCTTTTTTTTGGTTTCTGCTCGATTGGGATTCGGTGGAAGCTTTTTACCAAGATTCTCTGAAAGTTGTTTTCTCTAACAAAGAGTTATCGTTTATCCTATCTTTTGTTTGTTTATTCCTCATTCTGTCTAATATGTTTGGTATCTCCTTTGCAGATATAGAAAAAATTGATGCTACAACGTATCGAAAATTCGATTTGCTGATTAAAATATTGGGTGGTAGCGGTGGTCTATTTGCCCTGTATCTTGCTTATAGAAGAAGTAGGCAAATGGATAAAACCATTGCAGAAACGGAAAGGAATAATAAGGAGTCGAGCCAGAGAGACCGTTTTACCAAAGCTGTAGAGCAATTGGGCAATGACAAAGCGGAGGTGAGGCTTGGAGCCATTTATACGCTGGATAAGATAGGCAAAGAAGCTGTCGCGTTAAAAGATAAAGAAGAGGTAGAAAGGATAGTCAACATCTTTTGTTCTTTTGTCAGGGAAAGAAGCCATGAAAAGTTGGGAAAAGAAACTCCTGATTGGTTGATTGGTAAAGAAAGCTCCGTTGGTGATGAAAAGAAAGAAGAAAAACCAAGGATAGATATCCAAGCAGTAGTAGACATCCTTTTTTCTACACAGGATTACGCTGAGTATGACTATGATTTGAGCTTTTCAAAGATACACCATGTTGCTTGTAAAGTGAGAAGACTAAGTAGAGTAGATTTTAATAACACTACTTTTACACAATATGCCAGGTTCGATAATGTTACATTTACACAAGAGGCCTGGTTCAATAACACTACTTTTACACAATATGCAAGGTTCGAGAACGCTATTTTTACACAAGAGGCTTGGTTCACTAACGCTACTTTTACACGATTTGCTTGGTTCGAGAACGCTACTTTTACACAAGAGGCCTGGTTCGAGAACGCTATATTTACACAATATGCCTGGTTTGATAATACTACATTTACACAGGATGCTTGGTTTGATAATACTACATTTACACAAGAGGCCAGGTTCGAGAACACTACATTTAAACAAGTTGCCTCGTTCGAGAACGCTACATTTGCACAAGGTGCCAAGTTCGATAGCGTTACCTTTAAAGAAAGTACCTCGTTCAAGAACGCTACATTTACACAAGAGGCCTGGTTCAATAATACTACATTTACACAAGATGCCAGCTTCGAGAACGCTACATTTAAAAAAGATGCTCGGTTCAATAACACTATTTTTACACAAGTTGCCAGCTTCGAGAACGTTATATTTAAAGAAGGTGCCTGGTTCGAAGACGCTATATTTAAAATAAGTGCCTGGTTCGTAGAAACAAAATTTAAAGATTTTTCTGAGATTTCTGGATTGACAAAAGATGTATTTTTGAAGTTCGCAAAGGGTTCATTGTACAAAACAGAAGGTTTACCGGATGAGCTTGTAAAAGAAATAGAAAAAGTAGGAAAGAAAGATTTATTTGATAAACCAGTTTTTTTTCTACAATAGCTATAACTATCTCTATGATACCCATAGTATAACCCATCCACAGACAAAGTAGCGTATGATTGTGAATTTTTTTGGTAAGAAAAGAAAAAGATCTAATTTTTCTTACTCAAACTGTTATCACTGGCAGAAACAATTAAAAGCATACAAAAGATTTACCACAGTTATAGAGATACTCTAGCAAATACCTTCCTCACTCATTCCCATCTTCATCTTTACCAACCTGAAAGAAAGCTATTTTCGAAAACCGCCTTAAAAGTAAGCGATAGTTAGAATCCATTGGAAATTCTTAGCAAAACCATTTTTAAATCTAAAAATACTAAAGAAACACAAAAGGAAATAAAATTTTGCAGTGCACATGAGCGTGTATGTGGCTATGATTTACTTTTGATACCAGATAAATTTACAATAAATGAACATGAATGAAAATATAGTGGAAATAATTCTAATCCTTCTTGATACCGTAGGTATTGTACTTGCATATAGAAAGCTTTTTAAAAAATATGTAAGCAATAGAGATATATTATGTACACAAAATATACATACCGCGTTATCGATCTGGCCCTTTGGACACGTTTTGCTACCCTCAATTTCTTTGTCATAATTTTAGCCTGGGTTTGTGCATATCAATTTTTGCCTATCCAATGGTTAAGAATACCATGGTCTCCCATAGCACTTATAGGGACTGCGGTAGCATTTGTGATCGGATTTCAAAACAATGCCGCTTATAGCAGAATTTGGGAAGCGAGAAAGATTTGGGGTGGCATAGTAAATACATCCAGAACCTTTGGCATGTATTTACAGGATATGCTTACCAATGAGGGTGCACGAAATCCTACTAGCGATGATGAATTGAAAAAGGAAATTCGAATCATTACTTATAGACACATCGCCTGGCTAACAGCGTTGCGATATGCTATGCGATCTCCACGTTCCTGGGAAATCCAACTCGAGGCTCGAACCAACCAGGAATGGCAAATATTGCCTCCAGAAAAGAAAGTAGCATTCCATACAGCTCTGGAAGGTTATATTGAAAAAGAAGATCTCAAATACTTGGAGAATAAAAATAATAAGCAAACAGCACTCTTATATTTACAATCACATCATTTACGAAAATTAAAAGAGATGGGTATAATTTGGAGGTTTGCTTTTTTGAAGTTAGAAGGAATCCTTGAAGAGTTATTTACCTTACAGGGTAAATCAGAACGTATTAAGAATTTTCCCTATCCACGGCAATACGCCACCCTCAATCGCTACTTTATGTTGATTTTCATTTTACTATTGCCAATTGCTCTTGTCCCACAATTTTTAGATATTGGATCGAAAATAATGACAGAACATGATGTACTGGGTAAACTTTTCCATTGGTTGTCTATTCCAGTTTATGTTTCGATAGCCTGGATATTTCATACTATGGAACGAATTGGTCGCAGTAGTGAGAATCCTTTTGAAGGTATTTCAAACGATGTTCCTATCTCTACTATTGCAAGGGGGATTGAAATTGATCTTCTGCAAAATTTAGGAGAAGCACCGGAAAATATCCCCGAACAGTTTCCAGAAAATAATAATGTACAGTTTTAGTGAGCCCGTAATTATATTGTATACCAACTATAGTTATACATAGTTCATCTCTTCTCTCTATACTATTACAGAATGTAGCTAATTGTATGAGTGAGGTTTGAGGTAGATCCTTACAAATTTTTTGCCTTCTGTATTTTTGAAAAATTCTAATTTGGTAAGTCGGATTTTGGAGTGATGCCAAACTTTTTCTTATATTCTCTACTAAATTGGTTAGGACTTTCGTAGCCAACAAGTAATGCGATTTCAGTTACAGATTGCTTTCCTTCTCGTAACAATTGATTTGCTTCAATCAATCGTAAGTCCTTTTGGTACTGTAATGGTGTTTTTTGAGTAATATTTTTAAAATGAGAATGAAAAGATGACACACCCATTCCTATTTTTTCTGCTATGCGGGGAATAGCAATAGGTCTCTTAAAATTCTTACGAAACTCGTGAATGGCTACTAAAATTCGACTTGCATTGCTATCAAATCTTAATAGCCTTTGCAGCATAAAAGCAGATGGGGACATCAATATCCTAAAATGAATCTCTCTGTACAACATAGGTTCAATAACTTTTGTTTCCAAGCTAGACTTCATTATAGTAAGATAACGCTCAAAACAAAGAAGAGTTTCTTCTTCTACTTGTTCTTTTAGAACCATAGGGGTATCCTTGGACTTCCAATCAATATGTTCTCCCACTTCTTCAAAAAGACTTCTTAAAACCTCAATATTCAAAGACAATATCATAGCAATGTATGGTTTGCTGGGCGATGCTTTGACAATTCTGGAAACCACAGGGATATCATGACTTACAATAAGCATTTGTCCGGCTTCGAATTGGATGCTTAAATCCTCCACTGTCGTTTCTTTTGCTCCCTGTAGAATTAAACAAATTACAGGTTTATAAAGTTCCAACTTAAAATCAGAAATATAATTTTGTCTCAAGAGCAATAAGGAAGGATAGGGGTTTATAATTTCTTGGCTCTTTGTACTATCTTGAAAGAGATTTAAAGAACTATTTATTAACTTTTGTAATATTATCT
>JBCCIA010000114.1:0-14572 GCA_039028475.1 Spirochaetota bacterium
AAGCAAATCATAAGTTCTTATAACGGATAGTAAAAAAGTACCTGGTACATATCCAAAAGGATTGTCGCCGAGTCCTATTTGATAAAATCATTGACAGCAAATAAAGTATATGTGTATACACAGATCAGATATAAAATGGAGATCAAGAAATGAGTAATTATTTTTCTGACTTGAAAGACAAAGTAGTCGTGATTACCGGCTCAGGGAGAGGGATTGGTAAAGGAATCGCAGAAGAATTTGCAAATGCAGGTTCTAAGTTAGTAATCAATGATATCAACCAAGAAACAGCAGAAGCTACGGCTAGTGAATTTGGAGCAAAGGGAGTTGAGACTCTCGCTATCGCTTGTGACATATCCAAGCAAGAACAAGTACAAGATTTTTTCAAACAAATTGTAGAGAAATGGGGTAAGGTCGATGTTCTTATCAACAATGCCGGGATTACCCAAGATACACTATTCTTAAGAATGAAATTAGAGCAATGGCAAAGGGTAATTGATATCAACTTAACCGGAACTTTCCTCTGTACCCATGCAGCTATAAAATATATGTCTAAAGCAAAATCAGGGAATATCATCAATATATCTTCTATCAACCGTTTAGGACAAGCTGGACAGGCAAACTATTCGGCTTCGAAAGCTGGTGTGGTCGGTTTTTCCAAAACGATTGCCAAAGAGTTTGCTTCTAGAAGTATTAGATGCAACGTGATTGCTCCAGGATTTATCAGTACTCCGATGACTGCTGCTATGACAGACAAAGCCAAAGAAGCTGCTATCTCACAAATTCCTCTGTCTAGAGCGGGTGAACCAGCTGACATTGCAAACCTTGCTTTATTCTTAGCTTCTGACCTTTCCAGCTACATCACTGGTCAGACCATTGACATCAACGGTGGATTGACCTAAGAATTTTTTGTAAAATATCTCTTTAAAACTAGAGTTGGGGCGGATTCTATCTCCGCCCTATAGCTGGCGCGTTCGTGAGTTGTTAGATGCGACTGCTTATGGCTAATGATCCAGCCACTTTTCTACGACATACTCACCAATATTCCTATCGTGAAACTCTGCACCAATAAGGAAAATCTGTTTGCCACTGTCTAGGTATTTCTCGTAATACTTCTTATCTTTGATCTGCTGTAGGGCCTCTTCCTTGCTACCACCAAGTTTAAACTCAAAGATATAGATATGTTTGTCTACAATCACCGCGTCGATTCTGCCCTGGTTAGTTTTTACTTCAGCCTGGATACGCATCCCAATTAAAGTAAAGACCAGATAAAATATGGTTTGGTAGTATTTCTCATACGACAGATGCAAATCATAGTCTATGCTTAAGAACACCTTTTGTATATGTTTGATACAACTTTCTATATCTTTATCATTTAAAGAATCGATGATGTCAAAGAGGATAGAGTCTGAATATTCTCTCTTATGCAGCTTTTTAGTTAGGTAGGTTAGAAAAGCCATTTTGACTTCGTAGTTGGGATAATCCAATTCATAAAGCATTCGCTCTGGGTTGTAAGACTTAATCGTCAAATAGCCGGTTTGTTGCAAAAGAGCAATCAGACCTAGGTCGTCTACCTCGTAAGAGGAAAACGAGAGTTCACTCACTCGTATAGGAATATCCATCACATCGTATTGCTTTTGTAATATAAGATCCACCAAGAAGCTAGGTGTGCCTGTTTCAAACCAGTGGTGTTGGAAGCGTTTCGATTTGAATAGCAACAGGGTGGAGAATGGATTGTAAACTAAAGTTCCCTCAGGTGAGAACAAATAGCCGTTGTACCAATGGCGGATCTTAGCAATCATCACATCAGTAGATAATTTCTCTTTCTTTTGTAATTGTTGTATGTACTCTGCAAAGCAATGGATGAGTTCTTCCTCCGTAATACCTACTAGAGCAGAAAAATCATCGTTTAGGGTTATGTCTTCGAGATGATTCAGGTTGCTAAACACACCTGCCCGCGAGAATTTACTAACACCTGTCAGTAATAAAAAGCGAATGTATTCGTCATTGCCCTTTAAAACTGTGAAAAAACCCTTCATGACTTCACGCATCTTGACGGCCATTTCTGTATTGTCGATATGATCAATGATAGGCTTGTCGTATTCATCGATGAGAATCACGACATTTTCTTTTTCTCCAAGCTTAAAAATCAGTTCTCGGAATCTCTCATAATAGTGCGATTTGCTTAAGTGGATTGAATAACTCTCAGCAACCTGATCGATTTGGTTTTGTAGAAATTCTATTAGGGCTTCAGGAGTTGTAGCCTTTTGTTGGCTAAAGTCAAAACGTAAAACTGGGTACTGTTTCCAAGCAAACTCAGTATTGTGCATCCATAAACCTTGGAATAATTCCTTATTGCCGCGAAAGATCTCATCCAGAGTCGAAATGAGTAGACTTTTGCCAAAACGACGCGGACGAGAGAGAAAATAGGCTCCTTTGGGATATTTGATCAGATCATAAATATTTCGAGTTTTATCTATATAGAGGTAATCCCCCTCTATCATCTGGCGAAATGTTTGGATGCCTATCGATAATGGTTGCATGCTGGGTTTAGCCTGTGGCATTCTTGCCGTTCTGTCAAGTTCAAAGCATTGGTTGTTTTTTTAGAAACCTTGCAGCCCGACTCCCACACAAAGGCTACAAGATTTGCTGTTTTTACCGTTCCAATTCTCGCCAATACTTTATCAGAAATTGCACCTGGTTGCGTGCCAATCTATGGTAGCCTATGCGTCGTTTGGCGGGGGGGATGTGAGAAGCGTTCATTAAAACAGTTATATTGGTTCGTATCGTCTACTTATCCCTAAAATACAAAAAGATTGACCTTAGTTTTAGATGTTATCAAGGTGTCTTCATGGCTCCTATACTACTCGATGGCAAGGCTCTGTCTAAAAAGATAAAGCAGCAAATCAAACAAGAAATCTCGTCTCTCCAGGCAAAGAACCTACGCGTTCCTACGTTAGCGACTGTTTTGGTAGGAGAAGACCCTGCTTCTCATACCTACGTGAATATGAAAATCAAGACTTGTGAATCGGTAGGTATGAAATCCCGCTATATCAAACTCCCGCAGGAAACCACAACAGAAGAGCTACTTGCAAAGCTCGAAGAACTGAACAACGATGCAGAAGTAGACGGAATTCTCTTACAACACCCCTGTCCCGCACAAATAGATGAAAGAAAAGCCTTTGACGCGATCTTAGAAGCAAAAGATGTCGATGGAGTCACTATTAAATCTTTTGGCAATCTTTCCATGGGAAAGGAAACCTTTTACCCCTGTACTCCCTATGGCATCATGCTTATCTTAGAAGAATACAAAATTCCTCTAGAAGGCAAAAGAGCCGTAGTTGTCGGGCGTTCTCCTATTCTGGGCAAGCCAATGGCTATGATGCTACTAGGTGCAAATGCTACCGTAACCATTTGCCATTCCCGCACGCAAAACTTAGCGAACATCGTTGGACAAGCAGACATCATCGTTGGAGCTGTTGGGAAGCCGGAGTTTATCAAGGCAGAGTGGATCCAACAAGGAGCAGTACTATTGGATGCCGGTTACAACCCTGGCAATGTAGGGGACATTGAACTTAGTAAAGCTGCCGAAAAATCTTCCTACTATACCCCTGTACCCGGTGGCGTTGGCCCTATGACAATTGCAGTCCTCATCAGACAAACCTTAAATTCCGCTAAAAAAACACTTGGAGCCTGATATGACCGTTCGCTTTTACAATTCGTTACACAAACAGAAAGAAGATTTTCAGCCGGAAGACAAACAGCGCGTAAAGATATATTCTTGTGGTCCGACAGTCTATAACTACAACCACATTGGTAATTTTCGTTCCTATATCTTTGTAGATGTGTTGCGTCGTTCCTTAAAGTTGTTGGGTTATGGCTTGCAACAGACAATGAATATAACCGATATTGATGATAAAATTATCAAAAACTCTTTGGAGAAGAAACAGACTGTAGAAGAGTTTACAGCCAAATGGACCCAAGTTTTTTTTGAAGATTTGCAAACGTTGCAGATTGACCCAGTTGAGCATTATCCTAAAGCCACAGAATCGGTAGACTTTATGACGGAAATCATGCAAAGACTCCAAGAAAACGGCTATACCTATCACAAGGATGGGAACCTCTACTATTCTTTGGATAAGTTCTCTGAATACGGAAGTCTGAGTAAAATAGATGTATCCGGTATGGTATCAGGCACTCGCTATGATGCCGATGAATACGCAAAGGATGATATCAGAGATTTTGTTCTTTGGAAGGCACCCAAGCAAGAAGGAGAAAAAAGCTGGCAAACACCATTTGGAGAAGGACGACCTGGCTGGCATCTGGAATGTTCCGCGATGATCCGACAAATTTACCAGTCAGGCGTAGACATCCATACCGGTGGGGTCGATCTTATGTTTCCGCATCACGAAAATGAGATAGCCCAATCCAGAGGAGCTTACCCAGACGAAGAGTTTGTTAAGTATTGGCTGCACTGCGAACATCTATTGGTTGAGAGTAAGAAGATGTCTAAGAGTCTAGGGAATTTTTATACCTTGCGCGACCTTGTGCAGAAAGGCTATGACCCTAAGCATATCCGTTATTTACTACTCTCGTTCCACTACCGGACAAAGCTGAACTTTTCTTTTACCGGTTTGGAGGACGCTAAGAAGGCGGTAGAAAAGATCCAAAATACCTTGGACCGCGTTCTTAGCGCTACCGAATACGAAGTCTCGCAACAGCTGCCACAAAACTATGCTAAGCCTGCGTCTGATGCTTTTCTGGAAGCTCTTGCCGATGACTTAAATGTCCCCGTTGCCTTGGCTGGGATCTTTGATTTCTGTCGTCAGGTCAACCAAGATTTAGATAAAAACCACCTATCTGGGGATGAGTTATTAGAGATCACCTCTTACTATTACCAGATCAACCAGTTATTAGCTGTCTTACATTTCGAAAAAGATGTAGCAGATTTGGCAATGCCTGCAGCAGAAATAGAAGAATGGATCGTCAAAAGGGTCCAAGCCAAGAAAGACAAAAACTATGCCTTGGCAGATCAGATTCGCAATGATCTGTCGGAAAAGGGGATCATCTTAGAGGACTCCAAAACAGGGACGACTTGGAAAAGAAAATAAAAAACTTTGTCTATGGCAGAAGAAATGTAATAGAACTTTTAAAAAAGTTAAGTAAAAAGAAGCTGCCCACCTCGGAATGGGGAATAAAAGAAGTCCTGGTAAAAAAGGGTTCTGGAGATAGTCTTATAAAGGAGATCCAGCAATACCTACCAGTAGGGATTGCTCTCCAACGCGTATCTGGTGGGGAGTTAGATAAATTGCTTCCTGGAGTGAACCACCAAGGAATTGTCTGTTCGCGTGCTTCCCAATTACGTAAGTTTGCTTACCAAGACTTAGTAGATTTAAAGGTATTTTTGCAACAGAGAAACTGCGGGTCTTTTTTGGTCTTAGATCGTATACAAGACGTGGGAAACTTGGGGAGTATTCTACGTTCTGCCGAATGCTTTGGTTTTACCAATATCCTTTTGCCTGAAAAAGAGTCGGCAGAGATTACAGATGTGGTGGAAAGGATCTCTTCAGGTGCTTTGCACTATTTACGTATTTTTCGCGTAACCAACCTCAAGCAAGCCCTGGAAGCTCTCAAAGAAAACTCCTATTGGATCATTGCGACTAGCGATAGGGGAGAAGAAAATTGGAACCAGATACCAGACCTTACGGAAACAGCCCTTATCATAGGCAATGAAAAGGATGGTATAAAACGCATTCTCTTGCAAGAGTCTGATTTCGTTTATAGCATTCCTATGCATGGCAATGTTTCCTCCTTAAATGCAGCAGTATCAGCCGCTATCTGTATGGATCGTTTGCAAAATCGCTTATGAAATATTTCTCCCCCCTTTTCCTTTTCTTGCCTATTCTGATTACCCTTGCTTTGAGTGAAACTTTTGTTAGTTTCTTCTCCATCAATGCGATTGTGCAGATTTTCTTATTTTTGTTTGTGGTTCACATTCCTGCTTATAAAACGGGACGCATGTCTTATGTAGATATAGCTTGGCCTTTAGGAGTACTGGCAATAGGTGTTTTAGCAATAGTTGTAGGTGAGGGGGCTCCTATAAAAAAATACAGCATCGGTGTTGTTTACATATGCATTGGTGGAAGAATGGGAATCGCGTCATTGGTATGGCTTTATAGAGGTGCTTTTACAAAAGAACTGCCGCGTTACAAATTCCAGCGCATTCGTTGGGGAAAGGAGAAGAAAACCAATGTACAACTTGCCATGCAGATAGACATTTTCATCCAGTCCTTGGCAAATACAACGTACCTTTCCTTACCAGCTTTATTTTTAGCCTTTGACCCAAAAGAGAGTGTACATCCTCTGGAGATTTTTGGTTTGGTGGTTTGGTTTCTCGCGATATCCTTAGAGTACATTGCAGATGCGCAAAAATCTAATTTTGCAAAACAGGCCATTGCTGATGGTAGAAGGAAGGATGTGTGTACGGTAGGGCTTTGGCGCTATACACGTCATCCCAATTATTTCTTTGAGTGGATGGTTTGGAATGCTCTGATCTGTATGGCTTTACCAGCTTGTACTGCTTGGTTTTTCAAAGCGGATCTATTGCTAGGGATCTTTCTCAGTATTGGTTTGCTCTACATTTCGCGTCTCATGTACAATACCTTGGTACTATTTACAGGTGCATTGCCATCTGAGTACTACTCTGTCAAAAAGCGTCCTGGGTATAAAAAATACCGCCAAAGTACAAATATGTTTTTTCCTGGCAAACCGCGTTTCAAGTAAGGTTGCAACAGAAAATCGATTTTAGAATGTGTAAAAGTCCCTATTTCCTTTGGCAAAATTCAAAAAAATCCCTTGCCCATTTAAAATCTCATAAAAATTTATAGTTGCAGGCTAAATTATATGGGAATTCTAAAAAATATAGTTACTTTATTAGCGGTTGTATCCGTACTAGGTTGCATTCTATTGTACTGGAAACAAGAGGCTTTGGTGTTTTTCCCAAAAAGACTTGCGGCTGATCATCAGTATTCTTTTCCCTTTGCTTTCCGGGAATATACGATTTCCGTTTCAAAAGCTCAGTTGAGTGCCATCCATGCAACTGTTCCCAATGCAAAAGGCCTTATAGTGTATTTTCATGGCAATGCTGGAGACCTTTCCAATTGGGGGATGGTCGCAGCAAATTTCTTACCTTTAGGTTGGGAACTGCTAATCATTGATTATCGCGGTTATGGCAAGAGTACGGGAACCATTCAATCCGAAGCACAACTTCTGCAAGACGCTAAGACAGTTTATAAAAAAGCTAGAGAACTATACCCTGCGGAACAGATTGTTATCTATGGGCGCTCTATTGGTACGGGTATCGCTACCTACCTTGCTTCACAAGAGCAGGTAAAAGCCCTAATTTTGGAAACACCCTACTACAGTTTGTCTTCTCTTGCCAAATTGTACTATCCCTTTATACCATCTTTTTTACTCCGATATAAGCTAAAAACATTCCAATGGATACATGCGTTGACCTGTCCGGTATATATGGTTCATGGCAGTTCTGATGAGATAATACCTCTTGAGAACGGTAAAAGGCTTTCACAGGTGATCCAGGGAGAACATGAGTTTTTGGAGATTCCTGGTGGAAGTCATAACAATTTAAGCCAATTTCCGGAATTTCAAAATTTCCTGAAGAGGATTTTACAATAATAACAAGAGGTACTATATGTTGAAACTATGGCTACTAATCATAAGCATTTGGGCGGTTTCTCCTACATGGGCGAACTCGCAAACTGTAGTTGGTTCGATCCAAAAAGTAATTTTATACCGCAACCAGGCATTGGTGACGCGGCAGTTAGAAGTAGATCTACCAACCGGCAGCCATGAGATTAAGGTTCCTAATCTGCCAGCGGGAATTTTATCCAATAGCATTTTTGCAGAAGCAATGGATCTGGAAGTTCGTTCGGTTCGTCTCTTGACCCGTGAATTGAGCCAAGACCCAGAAGAAAAGATTCGCAAGCTGGATGCTGACATTGAAATGATAAATGATGAAATCCATAGAGTGAAGAAGCATCGATCTCTGAACAAGCAAAAGCTTTCTTATTTGCGCAAACAGGAGAGCTTTGTGGTTGCTACTGCCAAACTTGAATTGTCTAAGGGGGTTTTAAAACCGAATACAATGAAAGAGTTGACACAGTTTCACTTTGCACAAAGGGAAGAGCTTGTAAAGGAAGAGTTGTCCCTTTCCAAGGAATTGAATGGCTATTACAAACAAAAAAGTTTGCTGTACAGACAGAGAAAAAAGTTAACGAAGACCAATTTAAAGAAACGTGATGTATTGGTTTATATTGAAAAGAAGAAAGCTGGTAAAGAAACGATTTCTTTGAATTACTTAGTTGGAAACTCAGGTTGGTCACCTTCGTATAACTTTCATGCAATGCAGGCGAGCAAAAAAGTTTCTGTAGAATTCAATGCCCGAATCCACCAATTGAGTGGGGAGGACTGGAAAAATGTTGAGATGGTGTTGTCTAATGCATCTCCCGCTTTGAGCGCTGTAGGGCCGGGGATTTCTCCTTTTCGCATTAAGCTGTCTGCAAGCGGACCTCGCTTGTCTTCTGGAGATATCGAACGGAAATCTAAAAATATCAACCGTAAGATCAAGCAGGCTTACGAGAAGCAATCCGGTTCTAAGAGCTGGGACGAAAGCCAGGAATACAATTGGGTCATGAACAGTGCAGCAAATGAATACCAAGGTTTAGAGCTTGTTGCGCAAGATGATGAGTTAGATACATTGAAAAAGAACACATTATTGAATAGCTCAGCTCCCAGTGTAAGTTACTCCCTCGAAGGAAGAGTTTCTGTAGATAGTAAGAAGCAGGATCAACTCATTCGTGTTCGGAAAGTTGATTTGCCATCTGAGCTCTATCGTGTTGCGACACCTATTTTAACAACTTACGTTTTTCGTGAGGCAGAGATCGAAAACAATGCGATAGAGGTACTGCTGTCAGGACCTGTCAATGCTTATTTGGACAATCGATTTGTCGGTAAAGGGGAAATTCCTAACATTGCACGCGGACAATCCTTTGTAATGGGATTTGGTATTGATACGCGCATTCGCACCAAACGGGAGTTGGTAGAGAAAAAAGAGAAGATCCTAGGTGGTAACAAAGAGTTGAGCTTTTTATTTCGCATCCAGTTGGAAAACTTTCACAAAGAAGCTAGTAAATTGCGTGTAATGGATAGAATTCCTGTAAAGGATGAGAAAGAAAATGTGCGCATTACTTTGGATTTGCAGGGCAATGAGTTGAGTAAAGACAAAGTCTATGAATTGAACGAAAAGCCTAAGGGAATCTTGCGTTGGGACATTACCGTTCCTGCCAGTGCCAATGCGGCCAAAACACAGACTTTTGAGTATAATTACAAATTGGAGTTTGATAAAAACCTAAAAATCCAACTTCCAGGTTCTGGTGGTAGGAGAGAAAAGCAGAAGCTAAAGGACGAGTTCAAAGAAATCCAAAAAATGCGTTATAAGTACTAGAGAACTTTATAGCATTTGATACTTCAGTACAGTTGTTTTTTTAGCCTACAAAAGCAATTGTACTGAAGCTTTTTCGTAAACCTAACGCTCTAAAATTTTAAACTCAACCCTACGGTTCTTCTCTTGCCCTGTAGCAGTTGTGTTATCAAATTTTGGTTCTACTTGGCCCTTGCCGAAAACTTCTACTTGCTCATCTGCGACACCAGAGTTTTTTAGATAGTTACCGATTGCTTGCGCACGGAACTTCGATATCTTTTGGTTAAAATCTGTATTGCCCAAGTTACAGGTATGCCCAATAATGCGTATCTTCCAATTCTTGTGTTTTTTGAGACTATCGCTAATCAGACGAATAGAACGAGTTGACTCTTCTCCTTGCACCTGGTAGCTATTTTTACCAAATTTTATTTGTAAGGACTCAATCAATGCCTTGTCAGAGTCCCTATTTGGTGGGCTGTCAGAGTTTTTGGGAGTGGGGTCACTATCTGGAGCTGTTGGCTCTATAATAGCAGCATTATCTTCTGAGTGCAACCTCGGGACGGCTGTTTTGGAGTTGGCGAGTTGGTTTTGGGGCTGCGTCTGCGTTGTTTGTGTTACTTTCTGGTGATCTGTATTGGTATGACAGAGTAGGTACAACCAGTTGAATAGTACGAAAAGAAACAATGCAAATATAGATAGATAGATCCATCTGTGAGAGTGTTCTTGCCCTTTCATTTTAGAAATTCTCTCTTCAAAAGCCTGCATGAGTTCTTGTTTTAGCTCTGCTTTTATCTCTTGTTTGATCTCTTCCTTTAACTTATCTACTGAAAAGGCTGGGGAACTGGGAGTAGGAGTTGGTAGGGGAGGTAGTTGCAGAAGTACCTCTTTTTTAATAGCGTCTTTTTGATCTTTTTGCTGATTTTGCCATTCATCACGAACTTCTTTTTTGATTTCAAAGAGAATTTCTGTATATAGTTCCTCTTTGAGTGCTTGTTTATCAATAGATTGTTTCTCTGTTACGATTGGCAAAGGAGCGCTTAGGGATGGTTTACCGGTAGTAGCTTTGCGTGTTTTAGAGGTTGGTTTGTTTGGGGGCGTTTTCTTTTTTGCCGGACTGGTTGTATTCTGCTTATGTAGTATTTGCAACTTGTCTTTAGCTGCAGGGGTAAAGGGAAAGTTCTCTAAAATATAAAGGATGGTAGCTTGCTCAATCTCGGTATAAATATTTCCATCTAAAGCAGATTCTATCAATTCTTTACTGTCATTTATTGTGAGCTTGCCGCTTGTATGAGATTTACTGCGTTCTTCTGCTAGTTCTAACAGTTCACGGTCGTATTTTTTACCTTTGATGGTTTTATAATAAGATTTTGCCATTTTAGAAATACCCCTCTGTTACTCACCTTGCAATAAAAGACCTATTTGAAAAGGAAAATATTTTCTTCCTTCGTCTGAGGCTTTCCTTAGCTAGGCGTATCCTGAGCATTTACTTGCCATAATAGTCATATCGATCTATCGGCTAGGTTTTTTCCGATTAGGGTAGCAGTCTTTTTACCACTTCATTGATCTTTTTGCCATCCGTTTTTCCAGCAAGTTTCTTCGTTGCTGCCCCCATGATTTTACCCATTTCTTTTTTACTGGTGATTCCTAATTCTTGGATTAAGTTTTGGATTTCTTGTTCCAATTCTTTTTCATCCAATTGTTTGGGCAGATACGAGATTAGAATTTCTTTTTCTTGTGTTTCTTTTTCGACGAGATCATCGCGCTTAGCTGCTTGGTACTGTTCTATGGAATCTTCTCTCTGTTTGACCGATTTCTGGATCAATTTGATGACTTCCTCATCGCTTAGATCCTTGCGTTCGTCTACTTCGATCTGTTTGATGGAACTGTTCAGCAAGCGAATGACATCGCGTTTGAATGTATCCTTATTGCGCATGGCTGTTTTTAGGTCTTCTTTTAGTTGTTCTTTTAAACTCATGATTTCTCCTCTTATTTCTTAACTTTCCTTTTTCTTTTTTGTCGGTGCTGTGGGATCAAGTCGCTTGCGCTTTATATACATGGCGAGACCGGAATTGGCTTCTTTGCGTACGGTATCCTGTACTGGCGGCAACCAACCAAGCAATAAACCCTTTAGACCCATAGCCATTTGTATCCAACGCCAAAGGTCAAAATGGTCTTTATGCGTATAAATTTTGCCGTCTTTAAAGGTAAATTTAGCAGAAATCTTATTATGAATTGTATTACCTGTTTTGCTAAAGGTATAAATGGGTTCCCAAAAAGCAGAACCTTCCGTATCATTGGCTTCTATGGAGTGGTAGCTGAGTTCCATATCCTTACCACGTTCAACGAGCATCTTCCACATTGCGTTGGCCTTCCAGCCTTTGAGACCTTGGAACACAGGGTCATCGAAAGATACATCTTCATGGTAACAGGACAGCATCCCATCAATATCTTTTTTTTGGAAAGAAGAGTAAAATTTTTCTATAAGCTCTTTATTTTGTGACATGTCTATATCTCCTACTACGATGACCATTAGATGTGGAATTGCCTATAGGTCAAACTATCTGTTTTTTGTTACAATCCGCAACTGTGAGTTTTTAGAAGCTAGTAGATGAGCATACTTTTACAATGGAAAGTAGGTTGTTATAATAATTAAGTAAATACTTAAATATTGTTTGACATAGTTAAGTGTTTACTTAATTATGTGTTTATGGCTTTGGAATTAGATAAGACTGATGTTTTTTATGCAATTTCTCATCCCTTGCGTAGGGCTATTTTAGAAAGTTTAGTAGAAGAACCTAGACCAGCTATGTACCTGTCTTCGATGTGGAATGTCTCTAAAGCGGGTCTATCGCAGCATTTGCGTGTTTTGGAGGTATCCGGTCTGGTTGTTCACTACAAAGTAGGACGCCAGCGTTTCTATGAATTGCAGGAAAAGCCTCTCTACGCTGTTTACCAATGGAGTCACCAATTTGAGAAATTTTGGCAGGAGAAACTCGAAAACTTAGGAGAGTATCTCCAAAAAACTCACTCTAATACCAATCAGCAGAATACAGAAGAACAGGAGAATTGAAATGGCAAAAAATCTAAAAATGCAAGCGACGTACCCTTATGCGCTAGAATTGGTTTGGCAGGCTCTAACCACTAAAGAAGCACTTTCGGAATGGTTGATGGATACTGATTTTGAGCTTGTAAAGGGGCATAAATTCCGTTTCCATGACAAACCGCAAGGGGGGTGGCGTGGTTATATGGAATGCCAAGTGTTGGACTTTCAAGTAAACCAATACCTAGAAATTAGTTGGTTGGGTATGCCAGAACACGATTTGCAAACCGTTCGTTTTGAACTGACTGGAGATACGAAACAAACCACACTCACTTTGCACCACTTTCCCTGGAATTCGACTCATGGAGCCTTTGGTGGTTTTATACTCAAAAAGATCATTCAATTTGGCTGGAAAAGAATGTTTTTTAAACAGTTGCCTATCATTTTGCAGTATGTTCGAGAAAATTCTATGGCAACGGTTCCTATAGGTCTGGTAAACCAGTACCGACAACAATAAATCCAATACTAGCGGGAACTTCTACTTAAGCGGTACTGCATTTCCTGCATACATACTTGTTTTCAGCTTTAGTTGCAAAAGATAGCTCCTCTGTTGAAAAGAGAAATAGATTGACAGGCTTATAAAAAAAATTCTTTGTTAGTAGCAATTGAATTGAGCTAATGAAAAGAAATACTCTACCTGTCCAGCAAGAAGCCTTTGAACTATATACCCTCTTGAGACCCAAGTATGAACGGAATTTACGCAATTTAGTACGCAAAATGCGAGTTCTTTTTTCACGCAATGGTATAAATGCGTCAGTAAAATCTAGGGTTAAGAGTTTTGGCAGCTACTACCAAAAACTGGTACGACTCGAAAATAAAGGACAAGAACCCATCCTAACCGACTTTCTTGCCTGCCGGGTAATTTGTCCCTTTTTGGAGGATGTAGAGAAGGTTGCAACGCTGCTGACCAAGTCATTTACGATTCTTGAACTCGAACACAAAGGTTCCAAGCACTCATTTCGAGAATTTGGCTACGATTCTATTCATTTGTTGATCGATATGCCGAAAAACGGTTGGCCAGACAAAGTCCCGAATGCGGAAATAGTGTGTGAAATCCAAATTCGAACCATTTTGCAAGATGCATGGGCAGAGGTCGAGCATGAACTTATTTACAAAGCGGAAGCAGATGTTCCGAAACAGAGTATCAAACGAAAACTGGCTTCTTTGAACGCAAACCTGACACTGTCTGATATTATTTTCCAAGAAATCCGTGATTACCAAAATGAAATACGCCTTGCTGGAGAGAAAAGGCGTAAATCTTTGCAAGAGAAGGCGAATCTTCTCTCTTCAGAAGACTTCGGAGAAGTTTTGCATCCATCGGGAAAAGAAGAAGTTCTAGAAAAAAACGCAGTTGTACATATGTATCACAATGATTTAGATAAACTGGTGTTTGAAGCCTTGCAAGCACACAATAGTAGTGAATATGACGAGGCAATTCGTATCTATGACCAAATTTTGCAAGCAGAGCTAGACGATAAGGTTCGCTCGCTCATCCACAACCATCGGGGAATGGCTTATTTTGTTGTATCTGAATATCCTAAAGCCCTAGAAGATTTTAGCCATGCCATTGGTTTCAATCCTAAAAATTTTCGAGCTTACAACAACCGAGGGATCGCTTACCGGACTTTGCAAGAATTTAGCAAGGCTTTGGAAGACTACAACCACAGTTTGTCATTGAACCAGTTCCAGACCGAGGGGTACTACAATCGAGCTTTAGTGTATTTTGATATGTGTGATTATCCCAAATCTCTCGCAGATTGTGAATATGTATTGGCATCTAAACCCGACCATACTCCAGCGATCCAATTTAAAAAAGTAATCCAAAAAAAATTATTCGGTTAATTTTCTTTCGCATTGGATTTCTCTGTAAATTCGATTTCCCCTAAAAGACCAAAATGATCGGAAGGGAATATATGTGGCAAATCTGCATCTATCGATTTGTCGCCGATGATCTTTATCCATCTCGGTTTGTACTG
>JBCCIA010000115.1:0-14539 GCA_039028475.1 Spirochaetota bacterium
ATTTTTTATTTTGTTTGTCTGTATCAGGCTTTGAAGCGGAAACTGATACCTCAAATACTAAGATAAATTTGCAAAATGCAATGATTATTGGGTGCTTAGTTGATTATTCTGTCTACTATAGATGTAAAAACGAATCGAGTATAACTCCTACTTTCGGAGGAGGAGTGGGGCATTATGATAGTGCTGAATAAACTTATCTAATATGAATTTTTTATATATACCAATAATTTTTTTAATCTATTCTATAGCCTTTTCTCTACACGCCGTAGAAATCGTCTTCCACAACGGACAAGCCTATATTGGAGAATTAGTATCCGAAGACGAACGCGTCGTACGCATACGTTTTCGCAACGAACTCTACACCATTCCCAAAGAAGACTTGTCCAAGATAGACATCAGCAAAAAGGGCGACAACCTTTCCTACAACTACACCGAATTCACCTTAAAAGACGGCAGCAAAGTAAAAGGAATCATCGCTGAAGAAAAACAGCAATCGTATACACTCAAAACAAAAGAATTTGGTTTCTTAGTTTTAGAAAAAGACAGAATTGTCAAATCTAAACGGGCAGAGGACAGCAAGACACCACCAAAGAAGTATTTAGGCGAACGACAGGTTGGAAGTGAAACACTAATTGGAATTACAGGAACCGCTTTAGGAGGCTACCCCGGCCCAGCCTTTGGCGGTGGATTGTATATAGAACCCGCTTTCTTAAAACTCTTCGGCATCCAACTCGGCTACAAAGGTGAATACTTAAGTGCGCTCAAAGCCAACTCTCGCTACACCTTTTTCAACAACTATGGCTACATGCACTTCTCCACAAAAATCAACGACGACCCCTTTTGGGATTTTTATAGCAACATTGGAATCGGTGGAAGTATCGTCCAATACAAGAGTGATAACCAAACTCTAACAGGTGGAAGTCCTTCGGGGTATATCGAACTTGGTTGGCAGGGAATCAGGTGGAAAAGCCTGGTTACAAGAATCGGTATTAGAGGGCTTTGTAGCGCTGAACGTGGCAACCCCTATTGTATGGGTGGTGGAGAACTATCTGTAGGAGTGTCCTTTTGAAAAAAGCTATTGGATTCCTTTACCTATTCGTAACTCTCCTTTCCTGCGGAGACACTCCCGTTTCTGGAGGAACTGACAACGACAACTTACGCTTTGAATGGGTATCCGTATCCAACATTACCCAAACAACAGCAAATATTCTTTGGAAATGTTCCTCGGATACCAATGGCTATTTGACCTTTGGTAATGAAACAACTGACTTTCTCAATATATCCTTAGGATTGGAAAACTACCGACTCAGTTTGTTAGAAGGAGAATACCACAATATCCAACTCACACATTTAACCGCTGGCCAAGCCTATAACTTTATTGTATTCTGTGGAGAGCCAGGAGGAACACGAGCGAGTATCATCGAACGCTTTGTCACCCAAGAAATTACGTACCCAAGCATACCCAAAGAAACACCTTTTCTTACAAGTATCAATGGAGAAAGAGGGATTTGGCTTTTCGGTGGCATCGGTAGCGATAGTTCACCCGTTGCAGAAGTGGATGTCTATGACCCTGTAGACGATACCTGGCACAGTGCGGTAACAAGTCTGCCAACACCCAGAGCCTATTCTACTGTCATTACCCACAATAGCAAGATCTATGTCATGGGGGGAATGACCAAGAGTAGCGGAGTCTGGACAGCCAGTTCTGTGGTAGAGGAATACACACCGGAGAGCAATACATGGCAAACCAAGACAGCGATGCCGAGCAATTTGCAAGGAGCCATTGGCATAAGTGTGGGAGATGAGATCTATTTGGTCTCAGGAACGACGACAACTGATATGACAACGGGAACGGTACTGAACACAGTGCTCAGATACCAACCAAGCAATGACACTTGGATTTCGTATACCTCACAAAGTAGTATTTATTCCAGAGTAGATATGGCTGGATGTGGAATTGATGGAGTTTTATTCTTTACCGGAGGAAGGCTGTACAACGATGGCAATGCCTATGCTACTTCAGACGCTTATTTGCCTGCTGGCAATACCACAACATCGGTAAACGAAGCCTCTATTAGCCAAGCCAGGCATGGAGCCGGTTATGCTTGCTACAATCCTTTGTCCACAGATACCAATTCTACTGATTCTCCTGGAATGATCGTAGTCGGAGGTAGTACCACAGCAAATTTTACACAACCAGTTTCTGCAATTACCCCAAGTAATACCTACGAATACTACCTTACTGGAACTACGACAAATTCCTTTAGTACCGGACCCACTCTACCAGCTTCTGTGTACTACCCAGCGGTAAACATCTCCTACCAAACCCGCAAGGCATATGTATTTGGCGGAGCAACACAGATCAATTTGCCAAGCACAACGGTATATGCAATTGGCATGGCAAGTCCCACAGCGGGACCTTGGGAAACACTTACAACGGTTATGCCACGCGCTAGATTTGCACACAAGGCGGTACTTTTAGACAGATGAAAACACTTGTTCTTATATTCTTCCTGACACTGGGGCAACTCTTTGCCAATGCGACCAATACGAAGCATAGAGAAATTAAAAACCTCTTGAAGGCAAAACAAACAGAGAAAGCCTATAGCGTGCTCAATATTGAACTCAAACAAAACCCGCACGATCCAACTTTGAATTTGTATCTTACAGAAATATGGATTGAAAAAGCAGACCAGTACTATAGGCAGAACAAATACAACAAAGCTCTGTATTATTATGAAAAAGCCTACAAAGCCTGGCAGACACATCCAACTGTCAGAGAACGTTACTTTGAGTTAAAAAACAGGGGCATCACCGCAGAGAAAAGTGAGATTCTCTATAAAGAACCAGAACCAAAAAAGCAAGAACCCTTTGTAATCAAGTTTCCTGAAATACAAAATAATACAGGACACTATTTAGAATTGGGACGTAGGATGGAAGATCGTATGGGTCGCTTAGAGGAAAAGCTACAAAACATACAGTTGCAACAAACCTTTGGTTTTGGAGTTTTATTTGGAACACATATAGTTTTATTACTCTATCTATTGATTACAGGCAGAAAGAAATGAGTTTGCATAAAGAAAGAAGAAAACGTTTTAAGCGGCCCACAAAGTTAACCTTGATAAGCTGTTTTCTCTTAGCCGAGCCACTCTTACAAACCATTGCAGTTTCCTTGTATAAAAACATACCCGTTTCTGCCATTTTTCAAAACAGAAATCCTATTTGGTTTCTGTTTTGGCTACTGCCTGCTATTTCAGGCTATGGTTTGTTAAAAGTCAAAAAATGGGGATGGTATTTATTTGTTTCCTACTCTATCTTGCTAACTGGATTCAATATCTATGCTTTAACTGTCCAGCAAACTACTTATAACTATATTGCATTTGCGGAAACAATACTTTCTTTTTTAGTGATTTTCTACATTGTTCGCGAAGACATATCTGCTCCATACTTCAAAATGTATCCAAGAGGCTTTCGCGGAGAGAAACGAAAACCTGTACAATCTAAAGTAGAAATCAATGGCATCACCAAGATAACTAGAGATAGAAGTAAAAGTGGATTCTATGTAGACTGGCAGGAACCAGAATTGGAATTGAACCAAGAGGTGGAAATCTTTTTTCCTGATGACAAGAAACCAGAAAAGCGAAAAGCCGGAGTGGTTCGGATTGATAAAACGGGGGTCGGAATTGCGTTTAGGAATTAGTAGAAAATTTTGTATCATGAATATAAAAAAGCTTTGTCTCCTCTTAATAATATTGTTGTCTTCCTGCCAACATCAACAAACAGTTGATGATAGACAAACGCAAAAGGAAAGGTCACGCCTAAGAAAACAAGCTGTCTTACCTAATACTGTTTTAAAGACTCCTGAAACAATTTCCTATATTAAAAATACTTTACGCAAAGAAAAGAAAGTATACTCAAAGAAATGTCCTGAATATTACAAACAGTTGTCTGAAGAAAATGCTCCTTCTTATAAATGGGCAGAGTATAAAAAGAAATGCTCCATTCCTGAATTCTAATTCAATACTCACATGCAGCACTTGCTAAACAACCTGCATTTGTTTCATAACAAGAAGAACTATTGCTACAAGTATAGGGATAAGCTGATGTACATCCACTAGTAGTTCCTGAATAGCTACAGGTAATCGCTGTTCTGCTTTGAGTGCCAAAGTTAACGCTTGTTGTTAGGTTGCTACCATCGGAAAGTGTAGCTGTAACTGTATAGGTAGCCGCAGATGTATCTACGGAAGGAGTTCCTGAAATTATCCCAGAAGAAGAGTCTATACTCATCCCAGAAGGCAAACTGGAACTCACCGAATAAGAAGAAACGGAAGTCCCAATTGTAGGACTAAAGGATAGAGCTTCGGAGGTTGGGTAGTAGTCTCTAGATTCGCTGGGATAGGAAAAGCTAACGGTATTGGAGTTTTGGTTTAACAAAACAAAAGCTGTGAGAAGGTTGGTGTTGCTACTCGATGTACTGCCTGGACAATTGCCTAAAAACAAAGATAGCACAACGATATAGATGAGATTTTTCATGCTGGTACAATCTTTTCCTTCCTGGTATAGTATGTCAAATACATCAAATTCTATGTTGAAAAAATATACTAATTATTGACAAATTTTAGTAAGACCTATTCACTGGAGGAAGTTTTTATATACAAGTAGTAGGTAATGATGTATGCTTCGTGTTGTTAAAATAAGCTTTCTTTGTCTTCTAACACTAACTGTATTCCCTATACAGGCACAAGAATTCCAATTTGGTCTCAAAGGGGTGTTTGCCCGTCTCTATCCTAACGACATCGATAGGCGCAAATCAGACGATTCGTTGAATTTTTACAAAAGCGAGCCAGTAGAACCTAGATTTAGTGGGGGAACCGGTTTCTTTTTTCGTTATCTCAATGCGTCTGGCAGGTTTTCGCTCTATGGCGACTTTTCTCGTGTTCCTACCAACCAGGTAAGTTACGAAAGAACCGATTTGCTTTTTTTGGCAAGTTTGGGAGGAGGTACGGGAAGTACTTCTTTGAATGAACTTCTGATCGGAGCGGCTACTAGCAAGGTAAAAGTGGATGTAAAGCGGCAGGATTTTTTTACGGATGCGATTTTTTATTTTATTCCTAAAAAGTTTGGTGTCGGAGCCGGCTACCGAGATATTTTTTATGAAACTTCCTCCAATGACACAACGGTTCGGGTAGAGAATATTGTGGATAAGCGTAGCTACCGTACCAGGGGAGGGCAAGCCTCTCTCTATGCAAATCTACCGCTAGATGGGATTGTCATGGGTTTGCGGGCGTCTTACTTTTCTCTCAGTGGTGCTTTTCAACAGAACCAGTCGACTTTTACCTATCTAGTGGACTTTGCCAATGACAACTTTATTTTTTATCCGTTTTATCGTAATAAGTTTGTTTCAGGAAGTCCTAAGGCGAAGCGAGCTGGTTTTGAGCTGGATTTTAACATCCAAATCACTCCCGATCCTGATATAAAAGCCTTGCAATTTGTCACCGGGGTAACGTATCAAGAGTCACGTGTGCATGTTGCAAACTATAGTGATAGAACGTTTGAACTTACCTCCTTTCCTGGTTATAACTACACGGCTAACTTTTTAGTAAACCAACTCTCCACGCAGTTATTTGAAGCACCCAGGTATGGCCAAAAAGCAATCGATAAGGTTTGGACAATCCATTTTGGAGTAGCTTATTCTTTTATGACGGAGTAAAGTAGTTCTACAAGGTTGTTTGTGTGAGAGTGCCTGTTAGAGTTCTTTCTTTCGGGCACCCTCTACGTTATTTTTGTATTACCAATTTACCAACTCTTTGTACGAGCCAATCACACGTTTGTCCTTGCAGTTGCGGTTGAAACGGTTTAGCGCTGCTTTTGAATTTTTGAATACGAGCTTTTTCCTTTCTCCAGAAGTAAACGTTACATAAAAAGTTTCTTCCATGAAAGCAAAGGATTGTATTTTGGGGTACATCTCGGCCAACTCCTCGTAGGTAGTAAAAATTGCTTCACTCATTTGGTATTCCTCACATTACTATTTTCTTGTGGATAGTTTTGCTACACCCGCGAGTAATGAAAAGTACTTTTCTATAAGAATAGTAATAAAGGGAATTTGGAAAAACTAAGGTTTTGCAGGGATATTCGGATACTTGCTTGAAATGTTTTATTTGTGTAGGCTTGTTAGCAAGATGTACCCCTTTAAATCTTTGGACGTTTCTAAGTTAGAACCCACAGAGATCCATTCGATCTATGTACCCGGTGCTGGTATTGTTTCTGCTGTAGCATTTGCTGTCGAATTCTTTTATTTTGGCCTAGCTATGACGCATGCAACCTTTGGGATGGTTTTAGGTTTTTTATTGCAATACGCTTTGTTACGTCTGCGTTTGTACTATATGCAAAGGAAGCAGGGAAGGGACGCTGCAAATTGGCAAATGCGGATTTCCGTGTATTCCTTTTTCCTAAATCTTGCTTTTCTGACTTTTTTTTTACTATGGACTAAGAATTCCTTGTTTCTGCTAGGTTTTTTAATTGCTTTTCATTTTAATATTTTTTTTATAGTTCTAGTATCCTTTAGGAATCAAAATAAAAAATCATAGAATCTTTCATGACAAAGTTTAAAGCCTTTATTTTAACAGCATTTTTATTGGCTTCTTCCGCTACTTGGGCAAGCGGTTCGGAGCATAACAAACCATTCGACCTTGCAGATGTTTTGGCACACCACCTCATGGATCACGCATTTATTCCTCTAAACTTTGGTGGTAAAAAGGTAATGGAAGGGGAGCCTGGTTACGACCCACACCACGCTTCCGCGGTTTTTGAAGACCACACAACACATAAAAAATACCATTTTGTCGGTGGTTTAGACCTACACATAACTAAACGTGTAACTATGATGTGGATTGCAGCTGTCTTCCTACTTGCAGTTTTTATTCCCGCTGCCAACAAAATCAAAGCCAATCCCAATGGTGTTGCCTCGCGTTTCACCAATGTTGTCGAAGTTTTGGTCAATTTTATCCGCAAAGACGTGGCAGATGTCAACATGGATAGCCACCACCACGGTGATGCAAAGCCGTATTATGGTTACGTATTATCTCTGTTTTTCTTTATTTTATTCTGTAATTTATTTGGTTTGATCCCACCAGTGGGGGAATACCTCGCCTTAGGAAATTCGCACTCTTTTATAGCTAATTTCTGGAGTGGCATCACTGCAACAGGTGATGTTTCTGTAACGGGTTCCTTAGCGGCAATTACCTTTTTGCTTATTTTTGTGACTGGTTTTGCGAAGCAAGGCCCTAGTTTCTTTTTTGTTGGTATTGTTCCCAAAGGAGTTCCGGCGGCTCTTTACCCAATGCTTTGGTTTTTGGAGGCTCTTGTCTCTCCTTTGGCTAAGGTTTTTGCATTGACAATTCGTCTTTTTGCCAATATGACAGCAGGGCATATTATCATTCTTGCTTTCATGGGTTTTATCTTTCAATTCCAGAATTATCTGGTAGCGATTCCTTCTATTTCTGGTTCTGTTGCTATCTTTTTGCTGGAGATTTTTGTAGCATTTTTGCAAGCCTATATCTTTACCCTACTGACATGTTTGTTTGTGGGTTCGGCTATGCATAGGCACTGATTGTAATTATAAAAATTTATTTATAAGAATTTAGGAGTTAATATGGATTTTGGTTTAGCTTACATTGGAGTTGGTCTTGGAGCAGGTCTTGCTATTTTGGGAGCGGGTATGGGTATTGGTAAAATCGGTGCTTCTGCAACCGAAGGTATGAGCAGACAACCTGAAGCTGCAGGTCCTATCCAAACTGCGATGATTATTTCTGCAGCCCTAATTGAAGGTGCCGCTCTATTCGCTATCGTGATTGCTTTCCTAGCAGCTGGAGTTTTGAATAAAGAATTACCAAATCATGTGGCAAATGGTAAACCTGCTGCCCCTGTTGCAGCACCAAAAGCAGAAGCACAACCTTAGGAATAGGTAGGGAAACACATTGATTTATTTAGCCTCAGAGGGATTGAATCTACTAAATGTTAACCCGGGTCTAATTGTTTGGACTCTGGTTACATTTCTTATTGTTGTCTTTATTCTGAGCAAATTTGCTTGGAAACCAATCATTGATGCACTCGATGCTAGAGCGGAAAAAGTTCAAAACGATTTGGACAAAGCCGAAAAACTACGCAAAGAGTCAGAAGAGCTGCTTGCTACTTATAACGCAAAGATTGACCAAGCAAAAGAAGAAGCGGTTGCTATTGTCAATGAAGCCAAATCAGATGCTACGAACTTGCGCAATAAAATGATGTCTGATACCCAAACAGAGATTAAAGCTGCAAAAGATCAGTCGGTGCGAGATATTGAATTATCTAAGCAAAAAGCAGTGAAAGAATTGCAAGAGCAAGTCGTAGAGCTTTCTGTTGCGATAGCAGGGCAGATCATTGAGAAGCAACTCAAAGCACAAGATCATGCAGATTATGTAAAATCTGAGATCGCCAAACTAAAAAACGCAAGTTTATAAAGAATGGATAACATACACATAGCGAAAGTTTATGCAGATGCCCTTTTGAGCATTTCTCAAGAAGAGAGCAAGCTGCAAGAATATGAAGAAGAGTTGGAATCACTCACCAAAGCCTTTCAATCTGATGATGGTGTTTGGAAGTTCTTTCTTTCTCCTAAGGTAGCAAAAGAACAGAAATTACAAGTAGTGGAGAAAACTTTATCTGCAAATGTGTCGGAACGAATAGCTTCCTTCTTTTCTGTTCTGGTTCACCATGATAGGATCCAAATGCTGGATGAGATCTTTAAGCAGTATTCTCTTGGCAAAGATAAAATTCTAGGTAGAAAGAGGGCTTTCCTCTACTCTGCCCATGAAATGCAAACACAAGAAATTGAAGAGATCAAAGGGATTCTGGAACAGAAGTTTTCGAATGAATGTGTTCTGGAAGCTCATGTGAAGCCGGATCTTATTGGCGGGTTCATCATACGCTTTGATGATAGCGTGATTGATGGTTCCGTAAAAAATCATCTCGAAGCGATGAGAAAAAATTTATTACAGAGAAAATTGCAAAGCGGGACTTTATATGAAGATTAAATCAGACGAAATTACCTCAATTATCAAGCAGGAGATTGTTAACTACAAGCAAGACCTGTCTATTGACGAAACGGGAACTGTTACTGAGATTGGAGATGGGATTGCTCGGGTGTATGGCCTGAAAAATGTTATGGCTGGTGAGTTGATAGAGTTTGAAAACGGAGTGCAAGGGCAAGCCTTCAACTTAGAAGAAAACTCTGTTGGTGTGGTAATTTTAGGGGATTACATTCACATTGAAGAAGGTTTTTCTGCAAAAAGAACTGGTAAAATTTTCAGTGTTCCTGTGGGAGAATCACTTCTAGGACGTGTGGTAAACCCACTCGGTGAACCTATAGATGGAAAAGGGCCCATACAAGCTAAAGATACTCGTCCCGTCGAAATTATAGCACCCGGTATTTCAAAACGATACCCCGTATCTGAACCTTTGCAAACTGGAGTCAAAGCAATAGACTCGATGATTCCAATTGGTCGTGGCCAACGTGAGTTAATCATTGGTGACCGTGGTACAGGAAAGACAACCATTGCCCTTGATACTATTATCAACCAAAAGGGACAGGATGTAATTTGTGTATATGTTGCAATTGGCCAGAAAGCATCCACTGTTGCTGGTGTGGTTGCTCAGTTAGAAGAAAACGGTGCTTTACCGTACACAATCGTTGTTTCTGCCTCTGCTTCTGATCCAGCTCCCCTGCAATACATTGCACCATACTCTGGTTGTACTATGGCAGAATACTTTATGTATGAGCAAGGCAAAGCATGTCTTATTATTTATGATGACCTTACCAAACAAGCCGTTGCTTACCGCCAAATGAGTCTTTTGTTAAGAAGACCTCCTGGTCGTGAAGCATACCCTGGAGACGTATTCTACCTTCATTCTCGTTTGTTAGAGCGTGCTGCAAAATTAGATGAAAAATACGGTGGTGGTTCCTTAACTGCGCTACCAATCATTGAAACACAAGAAGGTGAGGTTTCGGCTTATATTCCTACCAACGTGATTTCGATTACTGATGGACAAATCTATCTACAATCAAATCTTTTTGCTTCCGGTGTGCGTCCAGCGGTGGATGTAGGGGTTTCGGTTTCTCGTGTGGGTGGTTCTGCTCAGATTAAGGCGATGCGTAAGGTTGCCGGTACATTGAAGTTGGACTTGGCGCAGTTCCGTGAATTGGAAGCATTTGCTCAGTTGGGAACAGAATTGGATGCGGCGACACAAGCTCAGCTAGATCGAGGAAATCGTATCGTAGAAGTCTTGAAACAAGGACACTCCAAACCGCTTCCAGTAGAAGAGCAGGTGTTGATCATCTATGCAGTGACTAAGGGTCTTATTGATAAGGTTCCTGTTGCGAAAGTGCGTGAGTTTGAAGCGTTCTTGATTGAAAGAGTGAAAACACACCATCCAGAATTTCTTACCGGAATCCGTGAAGAGAAGGCTGTAAAAGACGAAGACGCTCTTTCCAAGCAAATCTCTGAGATTGCTGAAGAATTTATAAAGAAAAACTAGTAAGAAGGTTTCCCATTGGCTTCTCCCAGAGAAATAAAGAAAAGAATCAATTCGGTTAAGAATACCAAGAAAATCACTCGTACTATGGAGATGGTGGCAACCGCTAAGTCAAAGAAAGTATCAGACAGAGTGAACGCCTCCAAGCCATTTTCCGATAAGATTCGTGAAATGGTATCATCCTTATCTTCCTTATCGTCAAAGGTTGATAACCCCCTCTTACGCAAGCCTGATAAGGTAAAGAAAGTGGCTTTATTTGTGGTTACTGCAAATAGAGGTCTTTGTGGTGGCTATAACAGTAATATTCTTCGCTTGACCCGTAAGAGAATTACTGAATTGAAAGAAGCTGGTACAGAGTATGCAATTTATGCTGTTGGCAAAAAGGGAATTTCTTTCTTTAAATATATCAAAGAACCTTTGGCAGCATCATATACAAATATTGATGATTCTTCTGGCTACCAAGAAGCAGAAGAATTTGCCAATCTTTTTATGGAATTGTTTGCTTCTGGCGAAGTAGATGCAGTAGAAGTTATTTCTACGGTATACCATTCTTCTGCTAACCAGACTCCTGAGATTCATACAGTACTTCCTCTACACCCCGATACAGAGGGAGAAGGTAGTGATGTGAACGAAAACATGATTTATGAACCAGGTCCCAAAGAGATACTTGAGTCTCTTTTACCAATGGTTATTAAAACGCATTTTTATAAGGCAACATTGGAAGCTGTTTGTTCGGAACAGATTGCCAGAAGAATCGCGATGAAGTCAGCAACTGATGCCGCTTCGGAGATGATCAAAATCCTTACCAGAGGATACAACAGAGTTCGGCAGGCCAAAATTACCCAGGAAATTTCTGAAATTGTGGGTGGAGCTGAATCGCTAAATTAATATACTTATTGTTGAGGTTGGAGTAATAGATGAACGCAGGAAAAATTAAGCAGATTATAGGTTCGGTTCTAGATGTTTCTTTTAGTGAAGGAAAACTTCCAGAAATCTATAACGCCTTGAAAATTGAAATAGAGAAAGATGGAGAAAAGTCCTCTGTTGTTGCTGAAGTACAACAGCATTTAGGTGACAACACGGTACGTGCCATCGCTCTATCTTCCACAGACGGTATGGTGCGTGGGCAAGCCGTAACAGATACAGGTGCTCCTATTAGTGTTCCTGTTGGCGATGCTACTCTTGGGCGAATTTTTAACGTTTTGGGTGAACCAGTTGATGAGGCTGGCGAAGTCAAAGTGAAAGAAAGAAAGCCGATCCATAGAGCTCCTCCTTCTTATGAAGAACTACAACCTAAAACAGAGCTATTTGAAACTGGAATCAAAGTAATCGACTTACTCGCTCCCTACATCAAAGGCGGAAAGACAGGTCTATTCGGTGGTGCCGGAGTTGGTAAGACCGTTGTCATTATGGAGCTTATTAACAACATCGCTAAGCAGCACGGTGGATTCTCTGTATTTGCGGGTGTGGGTGAAAGAACCAGAGAGGGGAATGACCTTTGGCGTGAAATGAAGGAATCGGGTGTGATTGACAAAACGGTTCTTTGTTATGGCCAGATGAACGAGCCTCCCGGAGCGAGACTTCGTGTTGCTTTGAGTGCCTTGACAATGGCAGAGCACTTCCGTGATTCTACAGGAAGTGACATCCTTCTATTCGTTGATAACGTATTCCGTTTCTCACAAGCTGGTTCGGAAGTATCTGCACTTTTAGGAAGGATGCCTAGTGCGGTGGGATACCAACCAACTCTCTCTACCGAGATGGGTAGCTTGCAGGAAAGGATTACCTCTACTAAGAACGGTTCGATTACCTCTGTGCAAGCGATTTACGTTCCTGCGGATGACTTGACAGACCCTGCACCAGCGACAGCCTTTACCCACTTAGATGCGAATACGGTATTGTCCAGAAATATTGCTTCCAAAGGGATTTACCCTGCTGTAGACCCACTGGAATCTACTTCCAGAATTATGAACCCCGAAACCCTGGGAGAAGAGCATTACAATGTTGCTCGTGAAATCCAAAGAATTTTGCAAAAGTACAAGGATTTGCAAGATATCATCGCTATTCTTGGTATGGATGAATTGTCAGAAGATGATAAGCTCTTGGTAGCCCGTGCGAGAAAAATTGAGAAGTTTCTTTCACAACCTTTCTTTGTCGCGGAAGTATTTACCGGTTTTCCTGGGAAGTATGTCAAGTTAGAAGACACAGTACGTTCTTTCAAAGGCTTGGTAGATGGAAAGTATGACGACCTACCTGAGCAGGCTTTTTATATGGTTGGCGATATAGACGAAGCTATCGAAAAAGCAAAAACACTATAAGGCTGGTATGAAAAATGTCTGAATCAGCTCTCAATGTAAGCGTAATCTCACCTGTGAAAGAGTTATATACAGGTGAGGCTGATTATGTCAAAGTTCCTGGAGTAGCTGGTTCCTTTGGAATTTTGAAGAATCATGCTCCTTTAGTCGCACAGTTAGATATTGGCATCTTAGAGGTAAAAAAAGCTTCTGAGACCTTTAAAATGGTTATAGATGGTGGTTTTATTGAAGTACAGGCCAATAAGATCAATGTCTTGGCAAATGGTGGAGCTTTGGCAAATGATTTGAAAGAAGAAGAGTTGTCGAGCCAATTGAAAGAGCTATCTTCTTCCTCTACAAAAAATAAAAATATCGAGACGAAAAAGCTAAAAACTCGCTTAAAACTTTTAGGAAAGTAAACTCCTATATCGATAATCTAGGATAGTTTGAAGTCTAAAATTTTTCAAAACTATAAAGATTATCTTGGGAAAGCCAGCATTTTAGCTATTTTTTTGGCTTTTGGATGGTTGTTGCATAGCAATCGTTTGTTTGTAAAAGGTATTTATGCTCCTGGTAAGATCTATGTCAAAGTCTCTGGGAATATTAAACAACCTGGTGTTTATGAATTGCATTCTGGCAGTACAATCCAGCAATTGATTGACAAAGCTGGAGGTTTGCAGCAAACTAATAGAAGTACTAGATACAATCCGGAATCCATCCTGCATAATGGTCAGGTAGTTTTTCTGAGTGTGAGAAAATAGAATGTCAGAAACAGAAAATACTTCTCCATCCAATGAACCAGAAAAAGAGTTAGAGGAAGAAATCGATTTTCTCTCTACTCCTGACTCGCTTAATGAAATCCCTTTTGAAAGTTTAGACTTTGATCTTGATATTGAAGACCTCTCCCTCTTCGAAACAGTTCCTATCCATTTAGATGATGAACCTGTTGTAAGTGCAGAAGAAGTGGAACCTGTTACACAAGTTTCTAATCCTGATTCGGCAACGCAGTCGTCTGGAAATAGTACATCAGAATCCACGCAGGAAGAGCTTTTAGAATTTGCCGATGCAAGTTCTGATTCTTCCGATGAAGTCTCTCTTGCGACAGATGAACTTGGTAATATTGTTAGTACAGACTCCATTGAGAAGGCCGATACATCTGGAAGTGAAGAAACCAATGTTTTTGATGATACCGCTGACAACGAACCTATCGCATTGTCTGGTGACGAACTAGACGATATTGTTGGTAGTGACTTTGACGGCGAGCCAGTCGCTGGTGAAGCAGTAAGTACAGCTAGTGAAGAAGGCACGAGCGTATTTGATTCGGATACCGCTGACGATGAACCTATCGCATTGTCTGGCGATGAATTAGACAATATCGTCGGTAGTGACTTTGACGACGAGCCAGTGGCGGGTGAAGCAGTAAGCGCAGATAGTGCAGAAAGCACAAGTGTATTTGATTCGGATACAGCAGACGACGAACCTATCGCATTGTCCGGTGATGAATTAGACAATATCGTCGGTAGTGACTTTGACGATGAGCCCGTGGCCGGAGAAGCATTAAGTGCAGATAGCGCAGAAGGCACAAGTGTATTTGATTCTGATACAGCAGATGATGAACCTATCGCATTGTCTGGTGACGAACTAGACGATATCGTCGGTAGTGACTTTGACGATGAGCC
>JBCCIA010000116.1:0-14486 GCA_039028475.1 Spirochaetota bacterium
AAAAGTCGTTGAGAATTGAAAGAGAAGAGCGACCCGTTTGCACTATCAACCTGGTGCTCCTTGCCAGAACTGTTGAGGCTCTGACAAAGGCACCTAATTCTTTCCTTTAAAAAAGGAGGTGATCCAGCCGTATCGGAAGGTGCGGCTGGATCACCTCCTTTTTTAAAGGAAAGAATTAGGTGCCTTTGTCAGAGCCTCAACAGTTCTGGCAAGGAGCACCAGGTTGATAGTGCAAACGGGTCGCTCTTCTCTTTCAATTCTCAACGACTTTTTTCTCATACATTGGTATTTCTGACCGATACTTTTACTGTTTCCAAAGAATTCAGTTAGAAAATACGGCAATGATTGTTAAATTTAATACAAACTCTCAAGAATACGTTCTATTCCAAGGTATACATTTTCATATAGAATCTCTGGATGATGTTGTAAGAGAAATTAGATCTCAAAAGGAAAACATAGAAGATCCAGACTTTGCGAAGAAAGAGGATTTAAAGAAATACCTTTCTGGTTCTCTCTATGAATTGCTAAAACATGCAGAACAGTCTTTGTTTATCAATGATTATTCCTTTCCCTTAAAACCTGGAACGTTTGCAGCAACATATGAGGTTCAGCAGTGTTTGGAAATCATTATAAGTAGTTTCTTTGCATTGAAAAACTTTTCCGAAAGAGGCTTTGCAAGGGAAGAAAATGAGTTGTACTTTCTCCGAGTTATGCAGAACAATCGTATTGAATTTAAAACGAAATAATAACCCACTTATTTTGCCTTGTAATGCTTCATCTAGCTATTTTTACTAAAAACCTATCGGAGATGCGATCTTTTTACTCGGGGCTTCCCGGTTTGCAGTTGCAGAGAGAGCATTTTTATCCTGACGCCCGTCTCCGTTCGGTTTGGTACAACGTGGTGGGGAGTGATTTGCTTGTAATGTTGGAAGATGCAGAAGAGAGTAAAGCTCCGGGAGCTTTGGTGTTACCAGTCACAAACCAAGAAGCAATTGAGAAAAAGTTGCAGACCCTTTCTATATACAAAAAAACCAATTCTAGCATATATTTTTTGGACCCGGATGGCAATACTTTAGGGTATTCACAGTATCCTACGACATGGAGTCTACCTTTGGATTAATTCTAAAAATAGATTTAAAAAACAATTTATACTTTCCAATAAATCCGCTCATCACAAGATAAACCTAGATAATTCGGACACTTACATACAAAGGAGTAATAATTCGTAATGAGTAAAGCACCTGGGTTCCTTCAGACTTCTGTAGGGAAAAAGTATATTATGGCAATTACTGGCATTCTCCTATTTGGTTTTGTCATTGCACATATGCTTGGAAACCTACAAGTATTTTCCGGCCCTGAAAAATTGAATTCGTATGCTAAATTTTTAAAGGATCTTGGCCCGGTATTGTGGGCAGCTAGACTGTTCCTCTTGGGCGCATTTGTACTACATGTAGTAACGGCGATTCGCATTTCAACTGAGAACAAAAAAGCTCGCACACAGGGTTACCAAGTATTCAATACCAAAGTAGCTTCGTATGCATCTAGAACTATGATATATTCAGGAATTATAGTTCTATCGTTTCTTATCTATCATTTGTTGCATTTTACTCTTGGGGTGACCAACCCCGATTTTATGGAGTTAAAAGATGCTCAGGGTAGACACGATGTATACACTATGGTAGTTACTGGATTCAAATCCCTTCCTGTTTCTATTGCCTATATTGTATCAATGATCGTGTTATGCTTTCACTTGAATCATGGGCTGTTCAGTTTATTCCAAACCCTTGGGGTAAACAGTCCACAATCAGACCCTTTGCTTAAGAAAGTGAGTTTGGTGATTTCCTTGCTTATTTTTGTTGGGAATACATCGATGCCTGTTGCGGTTCTCATGGACGTTGTCAAAGTAACCGCTATACCTTCAGGAGGACTGTAAATTGAAGTTAGACTCTAAAATACCATCGGGTCCATTAGGAGAAAAATGGACAAAACATAAGTTTGAAATGAAGCTCGTGAATCCGGCGAACAAGCGTAAGTTTGATGTGATCGTTGTGGGTTCCGGTCTTGCTGGGGGTGCTGCATCCGCTACTTTGGCAGAACTTGGCTACAATGTGAAATGCTTTTGTTACCAAGATAGTCCTAGAAGAGCACATAGTATCGCTGCTCAAGGAGGTATCAATTCTGCGAAAAACTACCAAAATGATGGTGATAGCGTTTTTCGTTTGTTCTACGATACCATCAAGGGGGGAGACTTCCGCTCTCGTGAAGCTAATGTGCACCGCCTTGCAGAAGTGAGCCGTAATATCATTGACCAGTGTGCTGCTCAAGGTGTGCCATTTGCACGCGAGTATGGCGGCCATTTGGCGAACCGTTCCTTTGGGGGAGCACAGGTTTCGCGGACTTTCTATGCCAAAGGACAAACTGGACAGCAGCTACTTCTTGGCGCTTACTCGGCCCTTTCCCGTCAGGTTGCGATGAATAAAGTCAAGATGTTCTATCGTACGGAATTACAAGACGTTGTACTAATCGATGGCCATGCCAAAGGAATCGTAGTCCGTGACCTCGTTACCGGCGAAATTTCCTCCCATGCAGGAGATGCTGTCGTTCTTGCTACTGGTGGTTATGGGAATGTATTTTTCTTATCTACCAATGCAATGGGCTGCAATGTCACAGCAGCTTTTAAAGCCTACCAAAAGGGAGCTTTGTTTGCCAATCCTTGCTATACGCAGATCCACCCGACCTGCATTCCTGTATCTGGAAGTTACCAGTCGAAGTTGACCTTGATGTCAGAATCCTTGCGGAATGATGGCCGCATCTGGGTTCCCAAGAAAAAAGGTGATACCCGTCCTGCAAATGAGATCCCTGAAGATGAGAGAGATTACTATTTAGAAAGAAAATATCCTAGTTTTGGCAACCTCGCTCCGCGTGATATTGCTTCCAGAAGTGCCAAAGAAGCCTGTGACGCCGGTTATGGAGTTGGACAGTCCGGTCTAGGAGTTTACCTAGATTTTGGCTCGGCAATTGGTCGTTATGGCGAAACCTCTGCGAATGCCAAGAGTGGTATGTCGGAAGCTGAGATCCGTGCCATAGGCGAAGAGGTAGTGAAGGATAAATACGGCAACCTCTTTGATATGTACCAAAAAATTACCAATGACAATCCCTATAAAGTACCAATGCGTATCTATCCAGCGGTGCATTATACGATGGGTGGATTGTGGGTAGATTACAATTTGATGAGCAATATCCCTGGTCTACACGTTTTGGGTGAGGCAAACTTTTCCGATCACGGTGCCAACCGTTTGGGAGCGAGTGCTTTGATGCAAGGTTTGGCCGATGGCTATTTTGTGATTCCTTATACCATTGGTGACTATTTCGCCAGACATGGCAAGACGGAGATAACCACAGAACACCCTGAATTTAAAAAAGCAGAAGAGGATGTTGCCAAGAAAATAGACAAGCTATTTGCTATCAAAGGGAAAAGAACAGTAGACTCCATCCATAGAGAGTTGGGACTTTTGATGTGGGACAAATGTGGTATGGCGCGTGATAAAAAAGGCTTAGAAGAAGCCATAAAGAAAATCCCAGAAATCCGCGAAGAGTTCTGGAAAAACGTCAATGTAACCGGTGGTTCCAAAGAAATGAACCCGAGTTTGGAAAAAGCAGGGCGTGTTGCTGACTTTTTAGAATTCGGCGAGGTGATGTGCCATGACGCACTAACCCGAGAAGAGTCCTGTGGTGGCCATTTCCGAACCGAATACCAAACGGATGAGGGAGAAGCGCAACGTCGTGATGATCAGTTCTGCCACGTTTCTGCATGGGAATACCAGGGGGAAGGGAAGACGCCCATTGAAAACCGTGAAGAATTAAAATTTGAGAATGTAAAACTAAGTGTAAGGAGTTATAAATAAAATGGATAAAAAGTTAAACCTCACACTGAAGGTCTGGAGACAAAAAAATAAGGATGATAAGGGGCGTTTTGAAGAATACCCAGCCAAGGATATCAATCCACACGCGTCCTTTTTGGAAATGTTGGATATTATCAATGAACAACTCGAAGAAAAGGGCGAAGAGCCGATTGTATTTGATCACGATTGTCGTGAGGGTATCTGCGGAACCTGTTCTTTGATGATTGGCGGCTATGCCCATGGGAAACTAGGGGGAACTACCGCTTGCCAGTTGCATATGTTCAATTTCCAAGATGGTGATACGATATATGTTGAACCTTGGCGAGCTACTGCCTTCCCAGTTATCAAAGATTTAAGTGTGGATAGAACTTCTTTTGATCGAATTATCCAGGCAGGTGGCTACGTTGCTGTGAATACCGGGGGTGCTCCAGATGCGAATGCCCTACCAATTCCTAAAAATGTTGCCGACGAAGCTATGGACGCAGCTACGTGTATCGGTTGTGGTGCCTGTGTAGCATCTTGTAAAAATGCTTCTGCTATGTTGTTTGTATCCGCCAAGGTCTCACATTTGGGCCTATTGCCACAAGGACAAGTAGAGCGCAAAGAAAGGGTACAAAAGATGTTGCGAGCGATGGACAAAGAAGGTTTTGGCAATTGTACCAACCAGTACGAATGCGAAGCAGCATGCCCCAAAAACATTAGCATAAAAAATATCGCGAGACTGAATCGTGAATATATGAGCTCCATCTTCTAAATAAAAATTAGAAAAAAGTTTACAAAAAGTATGGTAGAAGTTTTTCTACCATACTCTGGTTTGGAGATTTGTATCTCAAGCCAATACAAATATTCATTCTAAAATACGAGGAAATTACAAACATACCAATGGAATTAATCGATGGATCGATCAACAAGTTGTTGGAAAATATCAATGCAAGGGAAAAAAATCTAGAGGATGGGATATTGACATACCTCATCAAGACAGAGGCTATCTTAGAAGATTGGATCAACCTGGAATTCTGTAACCAAATAGATAAGACTATCCAAAAAGAAGGCAAGGGGTACAGTGTATACCCGGCTCAGAAAATTAATAATACCAAGTTTGATTTGATTGTCTATGGAGGCGATGAAGGTATACGCTATATTCTTGAGGTAAAACCTATGGTAAACTGGTTTTCCCCCTATGAGCAGATAGACAACATTATCGATGATATTGATAGGTTGAAGGAATTGGAAACGCCCAACGGATGTGAGAAAATTATTTTGGTATTTGCTGTCTTTGCCATTCCGAAAGAAGAAACGCTAGAAAAAAATTATTTGAAATGGATGAAGCGTCGCATCGCTGAATCTCCCAACCGTTCGATCAAAGAGAATTATCATAAAAAACTCACGGAACGATTGCGTATGATACGTAAGCTAGACCTAAAAAACCTTTCCAGCAAGGGTTTTCAGAACGAGGTTTTTCAAAACCTGGTGCTGAATGTATTCTACTCTAAAGTCGATTGAATTTAACAATTGGTGTGAGAAGCAATTGTAGGAGAGTTTGTTTTTCTTGCGTAGATTCTCCTGTATCCAGCCCCATAAGCAAATCTTTGGTTTCTCTCATGCGATAACTCGCAAAAATCCTGTCCCAGAAGGAAAATAGGCTGCCGTAGTTAGAATTCGTGTCTGCTGGAATTTGTGAGTGGTGGATTTTGTGCATAAACGGGCTTGCAAAAAACAACCTCCAAAACCTATCCAGTTTCATCGGTAAGGCTAGATTGCTGTGGTGGAGAATCACGTTTGCCATCATCAAAAAGTTGTAAAAAGCAATTTCTTTAGCAGAAAAGCCCATGAGTAGGAAAAAGGGAACGCGTAGCGACTCAGAAAGCAGCAATTCTCCAAAATGAAAGCGGGCAGAACTCGTTACA
Organism: Spirochaetota bacterium; assembly: GCA_039028475.1. Lineage (GTDB taxonomy): Bacteria > Spirochaetota > Leptospiria > Leptospirales > Leptospiraceae > JBCCIA01. The sequence goes on from JBCCIA010000116.1 coordinate 5,810, forward strand.
TCCATACTGGGGTCGCTGTGGTGCACTCGGTGGAAGTTCCATAAGAAGGGAATGGTGTGGTTGCAGCGGTGCCAAAAATACATCCAAATATCGAGTAAGAGTATACTGCAAATGAGTTTTATACTAGGGGCTAAAAAATCTAACCTAAGAAGTGCGAAAGAAAGGGAACTGCGCTGGTAAAAATCTACTAAAAAAATAACTAAAGGATAACGGATTGCCAAACCAATGGATGTAAAGCTGAGGTTTTTTACGGCATGTATTAGTTTAGATTCTGGAAAGGTATAATAGGCAAAGCGTAGCTCCAGCAACCAGAGTAGGAAAAACTCCCCTAGCAGAATGTATGGCCAAAAGGAACTGTCTACGAAGTCCATACCTAGCTATAAGTCATTGTTGTACACAGATCAATTTACGGCTCATACTACAGTCTGAAAAGCCTGAGTCTATACTTGTGTCGTCTGTTGCATTGCTAAGTCCTTCTTGCCCGTTATCGACAGCAGAATTGTTTGTCCACTGGGTACAGTGGTTGGTAGAATTTCCCGTCCAATCGTCATCTAAACCCGTCCAAACTGTATCACTGCCAGCATTGAATGAGGCACTGAGAGTTCCAAAGGAGAAAATTTTATTAGCATCCGTTGTAAATATTTGCGTTGTCCCATCGTCGCGGAAATAGTCCGTACTGGCTGCCAAAGCCCAGTCGAGCTGGCTATCCCCAGCGTTGGCGGAGACACTCCCTCTCCGGTTGGGACTGCCGGTGCCATCTACCAATAAGGCTTTGTATGTACTGGGGTGGTTTCCAGGTTTGTTGCCGTCGCTGTTGCATTTTGTGTCAGCACCAGTGATTCCTCCCAAATTGCCTGTATACGAATTTGTTGTGATAAAAATAACCTTTTCATCGTCGGTATTTCTTACATTCACATCGTTAGGGTCTAAACCAGAAAAGTTATTGTTGGGGTCATCCACGGGTTCTGTTACCGTCCCGGTGACAATCTTGAAGTCTTGCCTACCATCTGCAATTGCGTCATCAACACCTGTAACTGTAACGTATTGGTAGGTATTCCAATTGCTATTGTTAAACTCAATATAGGTGACTGCAATCGTTCCTTCCCCTGTGTCATCGCTAGAAACGGGAACTCGAACGGTTGATCCTGCGGTAGGTTGGATATTTAGACGTAGGCCAAAGTTCGCTGTGGTACCATCTTCAGCGGTATAGATCCAACCTGTTGTAGTAAAGTCAAACGCTGTGTCAGTGTCTTCATTGGTAATGCTTACATCCCCAGGGTCGTAGCCATTGTAGTAGGTGTCACTCGTAGCACCGTCTGGGTCCAATACAATGCTATAGGCTACATCTCCATCCAATAGTTCCGGGGAGTCATTGGCACCGGTGATGGTAACTTTATTGCTTGTACCAAATTGGTTCCAGTTGCTGGAAGTCAAAGAAATGCTGCTGGGAGAGGCTGTACCCTCTGTAGTATCAGAGCTATATACGGGTATGGTTACGGTACTTGTAGGAGCTTGTGTACCAATAATATAGAATTCTTGGGTAGTTCCGCCTTCATTGGTGGTAAAGGTACCGCTTGCCTTGCAGTAGGAAATTTTTCCCGTTCCCCCGCCACTGGGACAACTATTGGAATCTGATAGTTGTAGGGTGTGGCCATTGTAATCTGTATCTGTGCTGGCAGAGACCATGACAACTCTGTACTGTTGGAAGGTATCAATTCCGTTGTACTGCCCGGTTATAGTCGCGGTTTGTTCGGTATTCCAATCGGAACTCGTAAATGTCATAGTTGTAGGTGAGACAACTGCTGGGTCCGTTGTGAAAGCAGTACCGTCATTTTTTAGGATAGAAAAGGTAATCGTAACATTGTTTAAAGGTTCCGATGTCAATTTGAATTTTAAGGTAGAAGCCGCACCAGTATCGGCAGTAAGTATACCAAAGGTATTCTGTGTACCATTGCCGGTGAAAGTATTATTGACCCCACCTGTCCCAAAGGTAGAGTTTTCCACATAATAGCCAGAGGCTTCGTTGTCTTCGTTTTGTAGGGAAAGGGAGGTAACTGCTATGCCATTGTAGATGGTGTCACTGGAACTTACAGAAAAGTCAATGCCATAGGTTATATTTCCATCATTGATAGAGTCATCTACTGCCGTAATGGTAACCGTTTGGTTGACATTCCAGTCACCACTGGTAAAAGTCAGAGTAGAAGGAGAAACTGTCCCTTCCGTTGTATCGTCGGAGGACACAGTGACCGTGACATTGCTAGTGGGAACAGTATCGAGTCTGACGGTAAAAGTTCTATTTGTGCCCGCTTCCGTAGTGTTGCCTGCCGGTGTAGAAACCGTTAGAGCCGCGGTATCATTATCTGCTAGACTCACCGAAACGTCATCCGCATCTATGTCATTGTAATTTGTCGCCGTTCCTAAAGTAACTGTATAAGGACCAGTAGGGTATTGGATACTGTCATCGGGAGCTGAGATCTGTACTGTTTGCGCTACATTCCAGTTGGAAGTAGTGAAACTCAGAGAACTGGTACTCAGACTCAAACCACCAGCAGTTGTGCTGACGGGAATGCTTACGGTGTTGTAAGGTTGGCTATTCAAAACCACTGTAAAACTGACAAAGCCTGCATTTTCCGTAACTGTGAGACCACTGGTAGGAGTGACAGCAATCCCAGCTGTATCATCATCGTTGTTTGTCAAAGTTTGTGTATACGATAAACTATTATAATTGCTATCGTTAGAACTAATGTCAGAAAAGTCAATGGTGTAGGCAACGTTTCCGTCTTGGTAGTCGTCATTTTGTCCTGTCACAACAATGGTTTGTGTCGTACTCCAATCGCTGGGAGTGAAGGTAAGAGAGGAGGTTGCAATAGTGCCTTCTGCCGTGTTGGAAGAGGTAATGGTGGCAATTGCTACGGTGTCTCTGGGTTCGCTGTTCAAAACAACCGATATAGTGGAGGTTCCCCCTGCCTCTGTAGTAAAATCGCTGGAGGGTGTAATCGTGATGCCAGGTGTTTCATCATCAATGGTAAGAACTTTTGCCTGCTCAATAGCAATATCGTCAAAATTTGCATCTTCCGAGGTTGTATTCGAAAAAGTGATGTAGTTGAGACTATTTCCATCGGCAATAGAGTCGTTTACACCAGTTATAGTAATTTCCTGTGGGGTGTCCCAAGTATCTTTGCTAAAAGTAATGGATTCTTGGGAAACACTCAATTCTTGCAAATTTGAAACCGCAATGCTAGGAATTGTCACATCTGCGGAAGGAGAATGGCTCAGACTCAGGCTTATAGTAGCAGTTGTACCTGATTCATTCACAGAAACGGTTGATTCCGTCGACAGAGAGACTTCTATGCTTAAAGGAACACCTGGAGAGGAGATCACACCGATAAGCTGCCCCAGCGCTTGTCCTCTATCGGGTAAGCAATGTACAAAAGAAAATACCAGTAGTAGAAATAGGATAATTGTGTATATTCTCTTGGCATTCATTTTCATTTACACTTTACAGGAAAGATATTATACTGCCTATATAAAGTAAAGAACAATTGTACAAGGTAAATTTTGCAGGTATCTTCCTAATCCGCAAAAAAAATAAAAAAAACTCCGATATTTCGATAAGGAGTATACTAGCAGCATTCAAAAACTCCAATAAGGAAGGTATAGGAAATTGCAAGCTAGTGTAAATCCAGAATCATACAAACACAATGCTGGTCTAAAGAATTTGGTGACCAGTGAGTTAAACCAAGTAAATGGCGGACAAGCCAATGTGATCAAAGAAGTTCAGACAATGGTCTTAAACGGAGAGTTATCTCTGGGAGACAAGAAGTCTGACCAAACTTTTTCACAAGCTGATGCCAGTAATATCGCAGGTCAGATGTGCTTTATGAACTGCTACTACCTAACGGCCAATCGTGCCAGGGTCAATGCAGGTTTGTCACCGGTTTCGTTCCGCGATGCATACATCTATATGTTAGTTTCTAGCTCATTGAAGCGTAGTGGTAAGTCTGCCTTTGCAGAGAGAACCAGCAATGCGTACTTGAATAAGTTTGAGAGCGATGGGTATAAATTTGAGAAAGGTTATGACAGTGACTATGTTGTACCTGCCAAATTCAAAACAAAAAAAGAAATGATGCTCGCTGACAAAAGCCTGTTGTACCATGTAAAGCGTGGCAGTGGTGGCGACCATTCCGTAACAACCGTCTGGGATGAAGAAAGGCAAGATTTCCTCATCACAGATACCTACCATTCCGATCTAAATGGCATTACCTATGATGAGTATGTCAAAAAGACGGCGGAACCTAAGTGGATAGTCGGTTATAAGCTGGTCAAATAAAGGCAAACCATGAGACGAAATACCGTGCTACTCTTTCTATTTGCAATCGCAGCTTGCCAGTCGCAGCCGGCAAAGCCCAAACAAGCGGACATCACAGTAGTAAAAGTAATCCCAAAAAAAGCGGAGGGTTATGTACTTGTATTGCAAGATGTACCACTGTTTGCAAAACCATTGGCAACAGAAGTGCTTGCTACCTGTAAAAAGGATACGATCTTTGCTGCGACAAAAGAGCAGGCGGTTGTATATAGGCAAGCTGGCAAACGAAAAGTTAGTCATTGGAATGCCAGTACCTGTGCGGGGAAAACCGGTTGGTTGCGCTTTTCCCAAGATACTACCTCTTATGGTAGCAAGAGCTATTTGCAAAAGAATCGTAAGCTCATCCAGTCCTGTTACCAATTCAACGCTGAATTTTTCCAAGATACGACTGCGGCTGCTTACGGGAGAGCCTTTTCCTTTTCTTGCGAAGAATACAGGGAGAAGGTATTTGTGACGGTCAGTTCGGAAGAATACCGAGAACTGGCAGAAACATTCTACTCTTTCCAAAAACTCGCATTTCGCAAATGGCAACTGAAAAATGCCAATGTAACTTGGATTCTGCAAAGAACTGCACAAGGATTGTTAGTCAGAGTAGTGGACGACAAAAAGAAGAAATACCAACACCGCAAACTTGATGGGAAGCTCTTTGCCTACCAGTAAAAGAGCTTAGGTAAGTAGCGAACCCTATTTTGTTTGCGCTGTTTTTTGCAAACCTACCATCTATGGTAAGGCGTAGATGGTACACCTAGGTTAGCTGGAACCCGCAATGGCGCGGAATACTGCCCGGACAGCTTTGGCATGGTCCCCTACAGGTATTTCGAGAGTGGAACCTTTGAGGTGGATTTCTAACTTATCCTCTAACGAACCTAAGACCTTGCCAACAGATACAACGTCCTCATAGGCAATGGTATAGGGGTCTTCAATATCTCTGATGTAGCACCTCTCTTCTGAAAGGACAATGGCGTCTTTCGCGGAACCAAAAACGGTTAGATCAAAAAGAGCGACGATCTTCTCTGGGCTACCTGACATAGCGTATTTTCTCGCGTTGTTTTCCTTTTTTGCGGGAAAATCGCCGACAAAAACCTTTTTTCCGACAAATTTTTTCGCGCTCTTCGCAATAATTTCTGCAAAATCTCTATCGATAGTTTCTGCTATAGACGCAGCTGCTGGAACTTCTTCCTCTGTCATTTCTTCGTATTCTTGTGTTGTTTCCCCTTCCTCTTCACCCGCAAAAAAACTATTCGCCAGTGGAAGGTAAGAAATTGAGTACAAGGCTTCTTGGTACGCAGTCTCCGAATTTGATAGAACCTTTTGGATTTCGTTACTCAATTTTTGAAAGTGGGAGAAACCTACTTCGTACGTCGTAAAACCGCCATACCTACCCGTTTGTAGCACCACGTGGGATGTTCCATTTCCCAGGCTGAAGAGTTGTGCACCCCATTCGAGGGTAATCTTTCCCATACCAATCGCCCACTCAAACTCGGTTTTTTTACTAATCTTTTTCAACGCGGGGTAGTTTTGCCCGATCTCTTTGTTCAGTTGTTTGTTGCTGTCGCTTCTCCAGGAGGGGCCAGAAAAAATAGCTTCATCGGTCAAAGCCAGAGCCTCAGAAAAACTCCCTTGGCAAATCTTATGGTGTTCTCCAGGCAGTACGGTAATGCCAGAATAGGGTTGTATGTATAGATACTCTTGTCCAAAAAGAAAGACCTGGAAGAAGTCTGGAGCTAACTTGCCGCCGAATACTGCCTTTAAAGTGCTGGAAACAGCTTTTTTGCCTCCTTCCTGCTCACTGCCAATATCCACGACTTCTACAATGGACAGCTGTGCTTTGGCAGCCTCTTTGATAAGGCTTTGCTTTTGCTTGTCATGCATTTTTTTTACATTGTCACCAAGAATACCCATATAAAACTCCTGCGTTAGATTTTCTCAAAATGAGTCCATCCTATCTGTTGCAAAGAGTCTGAAAAAAACAAACCCCTAGGTCAATGATAAAATATTTAATGGGAAGAGAGCATTTGGGCAAAGGTTTCTGTTTTTACTTTGAAATTCTATTGTTGAAAAACAAAAGTTTCGTACTGACTCGCAAGAAATTTTATCTAATATGGGCTTCCAATGTGAAATGGTACCCAATGGCATTGTTGGATTAGACAAGCACTTGTTCTACAGCCGGATCTAATTTTACTCGATGTGCAGATGCCAGTCATGAACGGGCTAGAGGCTACACAAAAAATGCGACAGCACCAGGCTTTGCAGAAAAATCTGAATAGACTGTAACCGTACAAATGGAAGTGGAGTTTTATGACACAGATGGGAATCTTATTGATGAAACTGAGATACTCACTGAAGAAGAGTTCAATCAGAGGTACAACGTCAATGCATCTAAAGAGATTGTGCTATTATATGATGCAACCTACTATAGTACTGAACTTAGTCTAAATCCGGGAATTAACCTCGATATTTTTCCTAACTATCCTATCAGTGAACTATGGACTTCTACGATAAGTTCGACTAACTCAAATGTGGGTCGCTCATATTATACAATGACGGGAAATTTAAGTGGTCGAGCAATAGACGTCAAACGAGATGTGATATGTGTTGCTGATGAATAATTTCTAATATTGTAAATGGTATCTCTTGTTTATTTATAGGTAAGAGATACTTCTCTTTTTTAGCTTGGTTAAACTATAATCAATACTTCTGTTTTGAAGTCTTGTCATTTGAATTACAAATAACAAAAATTGGCTCCTGACCACCCCTAAAAAACCTTTCCTCACTAAAAAAAGTATAGACAGCTTAACGTACGTTTTTATTCTACAGTCATGACATGAATTTTAAGTTCATAGAAGCCAAAAGAGCTTAATGTGGAAACAACAGCTCTCCGCCCGGCATTGACGACCAATCTACCCCGGGCGGAGAAACCCACCCATAAAGGTGTAACTAAACTCTGTGTACTCTTCGTATACAGTCAAGTCTTTTACACCACGGGTGACCTATTACTAAACAACGAGGTACAACCTATGCAAGAAGAAGACTACAAAGCATTACTGGACAGAATGGAAATTCTGATAGACAAACTCTACAACAAGCACAAAACCAATCGCAAAAAACGCCATAAGAAGTACCACAAGCTGCTACTCAAACAGCTAAAGTATTTGCGTGCACAGCTAGAGTAGGGATTTGTCCTGGTTTTCGCGTCTCGATACAAAATTTATTGCAGTTGCAATAAATTTCACTCGAACGGGATTTATACTATTTTTAATAGGTAAATCTTGCTGGTCGAGTAGCTGGAGTAAAACTCTTTTTCCAAATTCAAGCATAATTCAGCATATCGAGACCGAAACCAGAGCAATGTAATTTTTTAAGGGGACATATATGGTGAATCCGAAATCGGAAACAATATTTGCGACCTGCTTCAATTGGATATAAGTAGTCGTTCCCTTTGTATCCCCTGTAAGCTCTAAAAAACTTATTTTTTGGGCTTGGCTCCATCCGTTTCAGCCATAACAGGTTTTTCTACAACAAGTGTTTGCCATTCGGATGCTTGCAAATCCTTTTTCATAGAAGCGTTCATTTTTGCCAGAGTATCTTTTTCATTTTTCCAGGAAGCGAGACTTCCGATATAATTATACTTCCCCTTAACAAAATCTATTGTTGTTCCCATCGTTCCTTTTACTTCCAACGCACCTGGCCGAATCATATCTGAAATCTTTTGTTGGAATGGAGAAGCTTTACTTAGCTCTAAAGACATTTGCACTACCAGCGCACCGTAAGCAACAACCTTATTTTTAAAAACTTCGATAACAGCTTTTTTAGCAATCTCTTCTGAAAAGAATGTAGTGTAATCGGAAGGACCTGGAGTATAAGAAACAGATACGGTAGAAGTTTTGGAACTGATAGAGCCTCCAACCGTCTTACCAGGAGGACCTTTATAAAAAGCTGCAACAGGATAGTATTTTCCAGGACTTGCATTGAAAAGGTAAAATCTATTATCTTTCGATTTAGCTGTATGGATGATAGATTTCGTTTCGAGTAATTTTTCTGGATCGTCAGCCTTTATAAAATATAGAACTTCAGGAACTTTGTTACCTAATAAGCTAACAGGGGGTTTGAGTTCTAAACCTAAAACGGCAGCTCCAGATTGTTCTGATAATCTTTGTGGTGGCGTTAGAGTCTTACAATTGGCTAAAAGGAATAAACCTATAAAAGAAAAAGAAATTAATGTTTTCAAAAACATCTCCCTTTATTTTAAATTCATTCTCATCTTGCTTTTTCATATATAAACGTCAATTTTAATTTTTTTCTCCTATACTT
>JBCCIA010000117.1:0-14316 GCA_039028475.1 Spirochaetota bacterium
ATAAAAAGCTCAAAAGCAATATTTTTTTTCTTGCACAGGTCAGAAAAAATTTGTGATATATTTTCCAACAAACCAGTGAGAGAAAAACTACTAAGTTCTAATTGTAATTTCCCTTCCTCTAATTTACTAAAATCTAATATATCATTCACTAATAATAACAAATGTTCAGAGGAAAATTGTAACAGATTCAAATCTTCTAACTGCTCTGGTTTCGGGTCCTTATCCAAAAGCATTTGTACCAAACCAATGATTGAATTCAAAGGGGTACGAATTTCGTGACTCATAACGGAGAGAAACTCTGTCTTACTCTGCAAGGCCTGCTCCAGCTTTGTCTTAGATTTCTTCAATTCCATTTCTCTTTCGTTGAGTTCACGAACCGCTATATCATGAAATTGTGACAATTGGATCATATCTCCCATAGCATCATGCAAAGGAAAGTCATTCAAATCAATCCTAGCAGCTAAAAGCTGCGTCACATCTGAAACCCAAATCGTCCCTAAAAAAACTAATTCACAGGTTTGTTTTTGTAAAACAAAGTTACCGCGTAATTTGATGTACTTGGCAGTTTCAAAAATGATGATCTGTTGTTGGTATTTCTCCCACTGATCGTAGTCAAGTGTCTTATTTTTAGGTCTAAGGAGATGAAATTTTGTATAGAGAGACTGGCCAATACAGTCAGGTTCAAGCTTCAATAAACTTTCACCCGCCTCCAAAATCACTAACTGCTGGTCGACACGGAAGAAAAAAGGAAATAAGGCCCGAATCGTTGGTAGATCAAGTTCATTCATTGCCATAGAATCCTAAAGGTTTCTTGTTCACTGCCATCTTTACGAGAAGCAATATGTTCTACCAAAACTTTTTCACCAAAATGGCGCGACAGACCTTCGATCAAACCCTCTACAAAGCTCTCCAAACCTTGCCGTTCCGACTCGTAATGCAACTCTAACGAGTTTGCAGCAATATGGGAAACACGAAATTCTGGTGGAGATAGCTGTGGATAGATCAAGGAGATTCGGTTGTGAAAATTCGGTAGATTGATAAAAAATTCTTTTAAATTAGTCCCAGAAGATTGCATAATTAGGGGGTATTCTTCTTTAGAAGTTGATAAAATCCAATGTATGCCAAAATTGTATAATAGAGCATCTGGTGAAGCCTGTAACACTTCACTCGCAGTGACTACTATCTGATAGGTGATTTGATCATCATACTGGACGTGTCCCAAAAAAGAAACATCTCCAATACCACTTTTTTCACGGATCAATAACCAAGTTTCCTCACCGTATTCTTGTTGCAATAACTTCACTAAAGAGCGATTGACAATTCCATACATAAGAAAAGAAAAACAAAAATAAGTTGCTTCGTCTACTATTTTTCCTAAAAATTCACCTGAAAAGTAAATACTGCTTGCAAAATATACCATACAGTGGAATTACCAAACCAGGTATGATGAGATTCATAGAGTTAAAAAGTTGTATCTGTTATCATCTATTTATGTTTACATTGACTCCAACTTATTCTCCTCTGTTTTGTAAAACGTACTACATTTCACAAATGGGAAGTAACTCATATTCAGGAACGCAGAAGATACCGAATGTAAAGCAAGATGATGGCCCTTGGAAGGATTTTAGCAAACTTACGCAAAGAGGAGTGATCCAAGCAGGGGATAGAATTCTTGTCAAGAGAGGAGATGTCTGGCGAAATCTACATGACATTCGTCTGAGAATTTCTGGAAAAAAAGAAAAACCTATTTCTATAGCAAGTTACGGCAATGGAAAAAAACCAACCCTTCACTTCCAACCCAAAGTAGCCGGCCTATACCTGCACAATTATGGCAACACCTTAGCGCACATATCTATTAAAGATTTGCACCTAGAAGGAAATGGCAGCGGATTTGGAGTTTTTCTATCACATGATAAGAAAGGTGGTAAGACTAGTTATATCAAATGTATAGGTTTAGATATTCACAACTTTTCCATAGGGTTGCATTCGCAAGCAAACTCTCATATATCTATTCGCTATTCAAATATCCACCACAACGGCACAATGGGAATTTTAGGTGGTGTGATAAGTGATACCTTACATATAGAGAACAACCTGATCTTTGCCAACGGTGCAAAATGCCCGCGCCAGGCGAATATCTATTGCCACAACATCTATCTATCGTATGGTCGCAATATCCATATCACGTCGAATACTATCTACCAAGGTTCAAATTTTGGAATTATCGTGCACGGCCAAGTTTCAGATCTATACATTCGAAAAAACAATATTTTCGCCAATCATAATGGCATTGGCGTCGATCCTGGATACGTCCAACAAGCAGAGAATTTTTATAATGTCATTATTGAAAATAATTATATCCACAATAATAGCGGATCTTGGATTTTAAGTTTTCAGAGCATACATCACCTCAGATTTCGTTATAATGTGATCCAAAACCAACCATATGGAAATATAGTGATCCGTAAAAGAGAGACAGGAGATGCCAAATTAGAAGATGTTGAGATTTCTCATAACATTTTCTTAGGCATTGGAAAGCTATTTCACATACAAGAAAAAGTTGATAAAAACAAGTGGAAAATAGAAAATAACTGGATAACCTATAAATAAGAGAGCCTCGTGTCAGATCAAAAGTTAAGAATTATTGTTTTAGACAAACAAAGTAAATACCTTGCAGCAATAAAACAAGAGCTAGCTCGTGCAATACCTCAAGAAATAGAGGTGATTGCTTTCTCAAATAACAAACAGAGTGAAAGCTATATAGACATCCATAAAGAACAATGCGCTGTTTTACTAGCTAATTATGAAGTTTTTGACAATTCCATAGAAACATTTTTAACTTACAAACAAACACTATCTTCTGGTACACAGATCATACTTCTTACTGCCGATGTTGATTCTAATATTGTATCCTTATTGCAAAACAAACTAGTTTTCGATCTGCAAAGAAAACAAGACAGTAGCAGTAAAATTGCGAATAAATTAGTACTAGCCGTCAGCTTATTTCTCCACCAACGGGACAAAGAAACAAGATTAGGAGAATATGCGAAACAAGTTCGCTATGCAGAAAGTGATTTGCAAGACTCTTTTTATGGAATCATTGGCAATAGCCAAAGTATCCAAAACCTCAAACGACAAATTCGCAAAGTAGCTCTCAGTGATGCGACTTGCTTAATCATAGGGGAAAGTGGGACAGGAAAAGAGAAGATTGCAATGGCTATCCACCAAGAATCGGAAAGAAGCAAGGATGTATACAATATCATCAATTCAGCAGCTATACCCGCAGAACTATTTGAATCAGAACTCTTTGGCCATCGTAAAGGTTCTTTTACGGGTGCAAAAGAGAACCATACCGGCATCTTAGAAGCAAGCTCTGGTGGAAGTATCTTTTTTGATGAGATCACTGAGTTGCCTCTAGGCATGCAAGCCAAACTATTACGATTTCTGCAAGAAGGCAACATTCGAACGATAGGTATGACATCAGAGAGAAAAATCGATGTACGTGTCATCGCTGCAACAAACCGCAATATCCAACAAGCCATCACAGACAAAGCATTTCGTGCCGATCTATACTATCGCCTAGGCGTCATTGAATTAGAGGTTCCTTCTTTACGCGAGAGAAAGGAAGATATACCCCTACTCTTTGATTTCTTTCTACAACATTTCATCAAAAAAGAAAAAAAATATTTTAATACAGTATCAGACAATCTCATACCAATTCTACTTGCCTATTCTTGGCCAGGTAACGTAAGAGAATTGAGAAATGTCGTCCATCGTCTTGTGCTACTGATGGAAGATGGAAAGATCCATGAAAACTTTCTGCCTCGGAATCTGAAAACACAGGCACCAAGCCCAAAAACAAACAAGCAAAACATACCATCTTCCATATCCATGAAAGATATGGAAAAACGTTCTATAGAAGAAGCCTTACAATTATGCGATGGCAATAAAGAACAAGCAGCTCAAAAACTTGGTATATCGCGAGCGACGATCTTTCGCAAGATCAAGCAGTACCAAATTGAGACAAAGTAATAAAACTAAATCTCAAATTGAGACAAAACAAGTAAAATCTCTTGTCTTGTCTCTCAAAATAGAGGTAAAAGCCAGAATACAAAGCCTTACGAAGGCAGTCCAATTGGCATAGAATTTGCTTATAAATTAGAGAGAAGGCTTTACAGAAGAATTATGATAATTGTACAAATCATAACAAGTATACAGGAAAAAGGTAACTCGCGATGCAAGTAACACATAGCCAGGAAGGAAATATCACCATACTCCATTTAGAAGGAAAATTCAATGCAAATGCAGTGAGCTCTGTAAAAAAGAAAGTCAACCAACTGATTGCAGAAAACTATGTTCTACTAATTTTTGATTATAGTAAAGTCGATTTTGTCGATAGCTCTGGACTTGGCTGTATGTTATCCTGCTTGAACCTATTAAAATCTAAAAATGGTAATCTCAAAGTGGCTGGAATGTCGGTAAAGGTACGCTCGGTATTTGAACTTATCCAAATGCACAAAATATTTGAGTCCTTTGAAACAACTACAGATGCATTGCAAGGCTATTGATGTGGAAACCTATCAGATTGAATTATCAAACGATCTAAGCCAATTAGACACTGCGACAAAATTCGTCACCCATCTTCTGGAGAAAAATTTGCACAATCCAGAGAAGGAAAAAAACATAGATGATATCGAGTTGGTAATCAGTGAAGCCTGTACAAATGCCTTCAAATATTCAGACAAAACCAAGAACGAAACAATTAAATTAGAAATAAACTTAAACCAAACCTCTATCGAAGTAAAACTACAGAGTCCAGGAGAAAATAAATATATAGAATCTATCCAAAACCCAAGCATAGCTCATAATGAGTCTGGTGGCAACGGCAACTTTATCATGAAGGCACTAACAGATGAAATTCAGGGACAAAATATCGACCAATCCTTCATATTAACCTTTAAAAAGAAATTTTAACCATGCGTATTCTTTTTCTACTATGCCTCACCCTATGTTCTTGCAGCAAATCCGAATCAGAGATACGTAAAAACTTCCAACGAGACCTACACTTACTGCAAGCGCCCAAGACAAAATTATTAGAAACATTTACAAACCCTAAGCCACAAAAATACAAAATCGGTCCTGGTGATATTGTAGAGGTCATCAATTTAGGATTTGATAAAATTACTCCTAAATACACTGTGAGCCCAGATGGAACAATCACACCCTATCCGCGCGAAGAAATTCTTATAGCTGGCAAGACTAGAAGTCAAGCAGAGGCATTGCTCAATCGTCATTTAGCTAAATATTTCCAAAACACAACATTTGGCCTACGCGTTCTGAGCTACGAAAATAACAAAGCATACCTCTTAGGCTATGTGCAAAACCCTGGAATAGTCAAGCTACAAGGCAAAACCACTCTGTTAGAAGTTCTTTCTAAAGGTGGCTTGCCCATTGGCAGTAAGGGGAAAACAGCTCCCCGCCGTTGTTCCATTATACGACAGAACAAAAGTATACTCTGGGTGGATATCGTAGAATTGTTGTACCGGGGAAACTTAACTCTAAATTACGAGATTACCAACGGTGATGTGATCTATGTTCCTGATAGGGATGAATCCTATGTCTACATCATGGGAGAGGTCAGCAAACCAGGAGCTTACGCAATACATAATGGCATATCTGTCCTTAAAGCGATAGGACTAGCAGGAGGACTCACTGAACATGCCCAGACAGAATCAATCCAATTAGTCAGAGAACGCGAACGCAAAGGAGGCAGAGTAAATATTGACTTGGATAAAATGATAGAAGATGCAAATTACGAACAAAACTATGTTCTAAAAGAAAACGACATAGTCTACGTTCCCCGCAAAGGGATAGCTGTCTTCAACTACTACCTACGGATGATAAACCCTTTCGCCCAGCTATTTGTTGTGGGAAGTGCCGTGAAAACTGCAACCACTCAGTAAAACATGCGAAGTAAACTGACTACATTCTTCAATGTTAATAAGCTCCAATGGAAGGGCTTAAAGAATCCATGTTTCCAACCAATTGCAGCCATCCTCAACAATTATAAAAAAATCCTTTTACTGGCTCTACCGCTATACTTGCTGAGTGTAGCACTTATCTTCAAATTGATCAAACCCAGCTACGCAGTAGAAGCATTATTAAATATTGAACCAAAATTACCACGCTTACTGTACCAAACGGACCCATCAAAATACTTACATTCTTATGAAGATTGGCTGCGTACCCAAGTCAGTATCATTACAAGCTATCCACTCATCGAAAAAGCAATCAAAGATTACGAAACTAAAGGTTTGAAATGGCAGCTACCAGAGGAAAGTCTCAAAGCCTCGATGGATCGCTTGGTTGCCAACATAAAAGTCACAAATCGTCGGGAAACACAGATCATAGCCATTTCAATGGAAAGCAAACGCAAAAAAGGTATGGAAGAGTTGGTAAACGCCATTGTACGTTCCTATGTAAACTACGAAAGGAATAACCAAAAAGAAACCGATACCTTCAAGCTCAACTACCTATCTGGTAAAAAAGAAAAAACAGAGTCTGAAATTGAAAATAAAGCCTTAGAGTTAGAAAATTTATCACGCAAATACGGCACTGCTGTGACAGAAGAAAAAAACTTATACGTATACATTGAAGAGCTCAGCGACCTACGCAAAGCATTCAACAAAATATTAGTACAAAGAATCCAACAAGAAAACAAACTCATCGAATACAAGAGAAAAGAAAATGTCCTAAAAAAAATGGATATAAAAGGCTTCGTCGATGATAATCTCAAATCTCATCCGGTACTAGTAGAAAATTATAAAAACTTAACCGGAATAGAATACGAATTACAAGCAAAAACAAGCGGGCTGAGTAAAGCTAACCAAGAAAGAGTTTATTTAGAAAGTAAATTGAAAGACTTGAAAGGCCTGTCAGATAAAGTCATTCAAAAACTCCAAACAGAACAGTACCAAATTGTCCGTAATAAACTGGTGGCTGACAATACAAAAGAAATCATTGATATTAAAACAGAAATCGCCTACTTAAAGCGCTCCGAAGCACAACTCGAAGTGGAAATAGAACGGGTTCGCAAAAAGCTACTAGACTACAATACCATCGTTATGCGAGCAGCGAATCGCAAAACAGAAATCGACCGCTTACGACAAAGACTTGGACTCATTTTTGGCAGGATCGATGAAGTAGAGGTCGAGCTAGCCATACCAAAACGAATCACAATTGTCAGCTGGGCACTCAAACCAGAACCAAATCACGGTAGCAAACGCAAATTAGCACTCATTGCGATGGTGCTTGTCAGTTTGCTACTACCATCTGCGATATTTGTTTCGCTTGATTTTTTAGATCCCTCTCTACGAAAACCATATGATATACAAAAGATACTTGGTTTTGCAGCTACTGGGTATCTGATAGATCACGAGGATGATCCACAAATCGTCCAGATTCCTTCCCAGCAGATCTACAAAGAAAGACCTACATCATTTACTTCAAACCAGTTTAAAGAAATTAGTATCAAAATCTATAAAGAGCACAACGAAAACAAAACACAAGTCTTTGCCATCTGTTCTTCAGAATCACAATCAGGTACAACTACAATGGCAAGTAACTTGCTTGCCCAGTTAGATGGAACTCCAGAAGAAAAAATCTATTTGGACATGAACTATACATCTCCTTTTGGCAAAAATACTCCGAAGCCAACATTCCAAATCATGACCGGAACACCAGAAGTTGTTAGAAAACAAGCGAGTCAAAGCATACAAGAATTAGAAAACCTGCTGAACGAGCTAAAACAAAAATACAAGTATATCTTTTTGGATTGCCCCCCTCTGTTGAGTTTCTCTGAAACAACTCGCTTTGCCACCCTCGCACAAGCCGTAATATTCGTTGCAAGTGCACATAAGACCAATTGGGATGATCTAAAAAAGGGGGTGGATCAGCTAGATGCGCTAGGAGTAAGTGTACTCTCGGTTTTAATGAACCAAGTTTGTGCCAATCAGGTAACAGGCTTAGCAAATTCTATCGACACGTACTACAAAAATTTAGGGGATCATTGGCATGGATAAAATAGCAATCTTACCCCTATTTGTATCTGCTTATCTACTGTTGCAAAAGAATAGCAAAGAGGTTTTTATACTTTTTTTCCTTCCACTATTAACGGTTGTCCCCACCTACTATGAAGTCAAAATCATCTCAGGACTTCCAGAAGTGAACTTTTATATAGCAGGTATGTTGCCGATTCTCTTGGTTTGGTTGTTTAAAGAAAAGGCCATTAGCTATCGCTTTTCCCTGCTAGACTCCTTCATCTTTTTAAATTTACTGACCCTCTTTATCTCGCAATACTATACGAGTAGTTACAAAGTTGCGCAAAAGTTTATCTTTAATGAAAGTATGGCTCGCCTATTCCCCTACCTTTTGATGAAAACATACTTTGCCGAAAGAGAGGAACGGCAAAAGGTCATCCGAATCATCATCATCTTAGGAGCTATTGTCGGGCTTTTGAATCTTTGGGAGTTTCGCATTTGGGATAACTTTTTCGACAAATATATAAGAAAAATTTGGCCTTATTATGTACCTTGGGACCTTCCTATGAAACGAGGAGGGTTCAAACGAGCCTTTGGTCCCTTTGGACACCCAATTATCGCTGGATATTTCTTTGCCTTAGTCTTACCCATCGGAATCTGGTATTGGCGTAAAAAACTATTTACTAAAAAATGGCACGGTCCGCTTGTAATTGCTCTACTGTTTGCGGGAGGGATTGCCTCTATCTCTCGAGCACCAATTGCTGCGATGTTTATTGGTCTGATAATCCTCTGGTTTGGTTGGACTAGAAGAAAAGTGTTTGTATTAAGCCTTATTTTACTAGGTGCCATTGTATTCTCTTCCGTATACTTACCCAAAATCATAGGTTATGTGTCTATCAATAGAAGCATGGCAGAAACAGCAGATCAAAGAAACGCCGCTTACCGAATGGAACTATTGGAAAACTATATCCAAATCGTCAACCAAAAACCTGTTCTTGGTTGGGGTCGTTTCAGTGTGCCTTGGGTCGACAACCAGGTATCTATAGACAATGAATATTTGTTTTTAGCACTTACTCATGGAAAACTCAACTTATTTATGTATCTTAGTACAATTATTGTTTGTCTATTTCGCTTAACAATATTTATTTGGAAAGAAAAGCAGAATAGCCAAGAAAAAGAAATTGCCTGGTGCTTTGTAGCAGCAATACTCTCTGGCACCATTACCCAAACAACAGTATGGAATGGTTTTCAAATTGTTCCTTACTTCTATATGTTTTTAGCTATGTCGGAAGCTATCGTAATATACCGACCCAATCCTAATAGGGAGGTTTCGCAAAGCCTAGCTATAGAGCTTATGCCACAAAGCCATGCATATCACTTTTCTCGTACCTTGTAAAGATCTTGCCGGCGGTTTGAAAGTCGTCACTGCTTATGGGAATGCTCTCTTACGCCGTGGCCATGATGTAACTGTAATCTATCCAGAAAGAAAGTTTCCTTGGAAAGAAAAATACAAACGTAAAATAAAGAGGTGGCTATACCAAGAAAAAGATCACTTAGACTTTTTTAAAGGAAAGTTAATACAGGTTCCTAACCTCAATGAAACAACCGTCCCAGAGGCAGACATACTAGTAAGCACAGCTTGGGAAACCGTAATCGCAAGCCAAGACTTTCCCGACGCTAAAGGTAAAAAGTATTATTTGATCCAGCATTACGAAACTTGGTCAGGAGAAGTAGAAGTGGTTCAACAAACCTACCGGCAAACAAATTTCCAAAAAATAGTTATCTCTAAGTGGCTAAAAGACAAGATAACCTCTCTCACTGGAGAAACTAATATTCCTCTCATCCCAAATGGAAGAGATCTATTTCTATCGGAATACAAAGGAGAAGGTTTAGAGAGAGGATACGATTTAGGAATGATGTATTCTACAGTAGCATTCAAACGCTCTGATATTGGTTTACAAGCAATTCTGGCTATTCTAAAACAATTCCCTAAACTCAAAGTCATTCTATTTGGTTCCGAATACCCAAAAGAAAAACTACCCAGTAATATCCAGTTTCACCGCCGTCCCCCACAAGCAAAAATCAAAGAATACTATAGTGCAACTAAAATTTGGATTTCTTCAAGTGAAGTAGAAGGATTTTGCCTACCTGCCCTAGAGGCGATAAGCTGTGGGTGTGCAGTCGTCGCTACCGATAGTGGAGGAGTCCGTGACATCATCCAACACGGCTTTAACGGTTCTTTAGTTGCTCCCAACCAACCAGAAGAACTGAGCCAAGAAATCGCCAAGCTTCTGCAAGATGAAAAATTACAGATCCTCTACCGTAACAACGGCTTGACCAGTGCGGAGAACTTTAGTTGGGAACATTCCACAAAATCCTTAGAAGACCTGTTTCAAGGAGTTAGCTCATGAAACTCAGAATTCTACAATTGCTTGCACTCCCCATCCGCCTCTATCTGCAAGGAAGCACATCTATCCGTTGGTATTGCAGACGAATCTTCTATTATGCATTTGCGTCTGCACAAATCAAAAACTTGTCGGCATCTGTTATTTTCGACGGCAAAATCAATGTCATTGGTGGTTCTCAAATTCATATAGGACAACAGACACGAATAGGAGAAGCAGTAGAGTTTGAAGCTAACGACAATGCAACGATTGCGATAAGAAACAATGTTCGTATCAATCGAGGAACAACTATAGTTGCCTATGATACGATAGATATTGGCGAAAAAACACTCATTGGCGAATTTGTGAGCATTCGTGACGCAAATCATGGAATCCGTAAGGGAGAATGGATCAAAGACCAGGCACATAACAGCAAAGCAATTTCTATAGGAAAAGGTGTATGGATTGGCCGAGGTGCATGTATCTTAGCAGGAGTAACACTCGCAGACGGTTGTGTAATAGCTGCAAACAGTGTAGTAACCAAAGATGTTGCAGAAAATACAATCGTGGGTGGTGTCCCAGCAAAAGTCATTAAGGAGCGGGTATGAAAAAAATAGCCTACTTAGCTCCTGAAATTCCAGCTCTTTCTGCCACATTTGTGTATTATGAAATCATAGAAATGCAAAAACTAGGTGTAAACGTTTTACCGATATCGATTCATTGTCCTAAAAGTCCGGCACAAGAAAAGTTGGCGAACAAAATTCAAAGTAAAACAACCTATCTCTATTCCAATAATTTTTTAAAATATTTTGTCTTTTTTCTAAAAGGTATACTTAGTTCTCCACTGCGATTTCTACAAACCTTAGGAGTCCTATTGGCTGATTGCTATAAAGGACTTCATGACACAAACTACAATTTTCCTAACTTATCTACCAAAATCAAGTTTCTTACAATTTTAAAACTAATCTACCAGTTCTTTATCTCCTTCCAATTATCAATACTACTAAAGAGACACCGCATTGAGCATTTACACATTCATTTCGCCCATGTTCCCGTACAAATTGGTATGTATAGCTGTTATTTCTTACGAATCCCCTATACGTTCACCTCACATGCTAACGATCTTTTTGAAAGAGGCTTTTTACTATCTGAGAAAATCCAACGTTCTCTATATGGCATCACGATATCGCAATACAACGAAAAGTTTCTGCACAAGCAGGGGGTAAACCCTGACAAAATTAAAATTGTCCGTTGTGGAATAGACAGCCATCAGAACATGTATACTGTTGATTTGGATAAAAAATCATACACCCTCGGAAGCTTAGCAAGGCTTGTAGAAAAGAAAGGTATGGATGATTTTCTACAAGCTTGTTCCCTTTTACTACAAAAAGGAATTCCGATTGACGTTCATATCGGTGGCGACGGGCCAGAGAAAGAACGCTTACAACGCCTCTGCACAGACTTACAGCTCGGCAACGCCGTAACCTTTTTTGGCAATATTGCTCACGACAAAGTCTATCCTTGGCTGTGCAACTTGGACCTTTTTGTCCTCGCCTGTAAAAAAAGTTCTAAAGGCGATATGGATGGAATCCCACTCGTTCTTATGGAAGCTATGAATATAGGGATACCAGTAGTAAGCACACGTATCTCAGCTATTGAGGAATTACTGGAAGATGGTAAGAATGCCTTTACCGCAAGGAGTAATGATCCGGTATCATTAGCAAACAGCATAGAGAAATATCTCACATTAGAAAAGCCCAATAAAGAAAAACTCATACAGCAAGCGAAACAAAAGCTACAGCAAGACTTTGATAGAACGAAAAATGTAATACAACTTAAGGGGTACATTTATGAAAGATAGAATTGTAATCATTTCCCCAGTACGTAACGAAGCCGACCTTCTTCCTGGTACAATACGTAGTATGCTGCAACAGACTATAAAACCAAGGGAATGGATTCTCGTCAATGATGGCTCTACCGATGCAACCGAATCTATCATTCGAGAAGCTATGCAAGAAAACCCTTGGATACGCCTTATCAATAAACCAGATCGTGGAGAACGCTCTGTTGGCCCTGGTGTAGTAGAAACATTTTACTATGGCTACGAACGCATCGAAACTAAAGATTATGATTATATCTGTAAAATGGATGGCGATGTAGAGTTTGAACCCGAATACTTCAAAGCACTCCTGCAAGAATTCGAGGAAGATTCCTATTTAGGAGCCGCCAGTGGAAAACCATATTTAGAGGTAAAGGGAGAACTGGTAATTGAAAGAACAAACGACAATATGGTTGCTGGAATGATCAACTTTTATAGATGCAAATGCTTTGCAGATATAGGTGGCTTTGTCAGAGAAGTGCATTGGGATGGAATTGCCTTCCACCAGGCAAGGATCAAAGGTTGGCGCACCCGCAGCTTCAACTACCCCAAGTTACGCTTTATCCACAAAAGACTTATGGGCTCCTCACACAAAGGTGTCATGCATGGCAGACAACGCTGGGGCAAAGGGCAGTACTTTATGGGAACCCATCCACTCTATCTTTTAACAATTTGCCTCTATAGAATGCTAGAAAGACCATTTATCATTGGAGGTTTAGGAATCTTACTTGGATATGCCAAGGCATGGAAAAGTGGTATGAAGCAATACTCTGAACCTGGATTTCGCGAATCTCTGCGTGCCTGGCAGTTAGAGAGACTACACCTTGGCAAACGCTTAGAACAAATACCAGAAGTTAAAAAACCATGAGACCAGTCGTTTCTATCATCCTTGTTAGTTTCAATACCAGAGAAATGTTACGACAGGCATTGGCAAGCATTGCAGAAAACGCCAAGGGAATCTCTTATGAAGTATTTGTGGTAGACAATGCTTCCCAAGATGGCTCAGCACAAATGGTACGAGAAGAGTTTCCACAAGTCAAGCTCATAGAGAGTTCTACAAACATAGGTTTTGCTGCTGGTAATAATTTGGCAATTCAAAAATGCCAAGGAGAGTATGTTTTACTCTTCAACCCTGATTCTATCTTATCACCACAGACATTGCACAAGACCGTAGGATACATGCAAGAAAATAGAGAATGTGGTGTATTAGGAATAAAGTTAAAAAATGAGGTTGGTGTCTTACAACCATGTGCACGCAAAATACCAAATCCCTGGTACAAATTTTTAGTGATAAGCGGTATCGCACATAAATTCAGACACTCAAAACTTTTGGGAGGTCCCGATTATTCCTGGTGGAATCACAGTGAAATTCGCACAGTTGGTTGGGTAGTCGGTGCTTACTTTCTCATCCGACGAGAAGTGATAGAAAAAATAGGCCACCTCGATGAAAGGTATTTTCTCTATTTTGAAGAAATAGACTTCTGCTTACAAAACCGAAAGGCAGGTTGGCAAGTAGTTTTTTATCCACATGCAGAGGTTGTGCACATAGGAGGACAGAGTTCTGCTAATTCACAAGAAAAAGTTTCCTCCAGCGGAAAACAATTGGTTAAATTTCGTGTGGAAAGTGAGTTCCGCTTTTACCGCAAGAACTTTAGCACCTTACACGTTTTACTAGCATTTCTAGTAGAGTACTTCTGGCATAAACTCATCATTCTAAAAAATAGGCTTTTTTCAAAACAGAATTCAAAAAATAAAATCTCCCATTCTCAGGAAATCATACATATCTTAAAAACAACATTGCGGCAGGATAACTGGGGAAAAGGTAGGTAACTCTCATGTTTGCAAATATAAAAAAAGACTTACAGACTTATAAGGGAGATTGGAGCAAACAAGGTTTTTGGGTTATGGTCGTGTTTGGTTTTTTGGAAAGGAGGGATAAAGTAAGAACAAAAAAAATAACAAAAAAATTATATTTATTTTAAAAAAAAAGGTTTAAAATGTTAAAAAAAAACAA
>JBCCIA010000118.1:0-14292 GCA_039028475.1 Spirochaetota bacterium
AAATATTACTTCCGAAGAAAAGCACCAGGGCAATGGCGAAGTGATTATTTCTGAGAATAAGGTTGTAGGGATCTTGTACCAATTCAGAAGCTCCAAAAATACGGGAAAGGTCATTCCAGGATTTATCATCAATACTTTCTTACAATCTCCTCCTGAGAAGACGGATTCATCATTTTCTCATTCAGGAATTGTTTATCGTCCTTTGTTAGATGACGTCACAAAGGGATTCTATGGACTTTCTCGCAAGGAAAACGGGGTTATTGTTGCCAATATAATTCCCTACTCCTCCGCTGAGGGTAAAATCCAAGTCAATGATGTGATTTTGTCGTTTGCTGGCTTTCCTATAGATTCAAAAGGCTATTTTACACATAAATTGTATGAAAAACAGTCACTTGCCTTCTTGGCAAACTGTGGACATAACTTAGGATTTCGTCAGGGAAAAAGCATCACAGTTGAATTGTTACGCAACAAAAAGCGTAAGAAAGTTAGTTTTGTTCTCAAACCATTCCCATACAAAGCCATAAAAATTCCCTATAAAAACAATATGGGCAAACCACCATACTATATGATCAAAGGTGGTTTTGTCTTTATAGAGCTTTCAAAGTTTCTCCTCAAAGAATGGGGATTGCGATGGCGTTCTAAAATCAACAAAAAACTCTTGTATTTACACGACTTTCACAAACTGCACAATGCAAAGGAAAAGGGACATTATGTGATTCTTTCGCAAGTGTTCCCCAATCGAGCTAATAATGGTTATCACAACATCAGTATGCGTATAATTCAGTCGGTGAATGGCAAGAAGATACACTCTATCCAAGAATTAGCAGAAGAGATCGATACAAGTTCACAAGAATACATTACGATAACCCTAGATGATGGCATAGAGGTGGTTCTCGTAAAAAAAGATTTACCTACCATTGATAGACTGATCCGCAAAAAGTTTCAGATCCGAAAATTGCAAAACTTCAAAATAAAAGGCAGACAAGCATGGTATCATCCCAACAACTATTCGAGCGTTCTCAAAAAGTAGCACCTGGTGGGGTTCATTCCCCTGTTCGTTCTTTTGCCAGTGTCGGCGGCACACCTGTTTTTTTCCGTGCTGCGAAAGGGGCATACCTCTACGATGTCGACAAGCAAGAATATATCGATTTCTGTATGAGCTTTGGACCACTCATTTTAGGACATCGTGATCCAGATATAGAGGCTGTTGTAAAAGAGGCAATAGAAACAGCTTGGACTTTTGGTGCCTGTGAACCCTACTCTTTGGAATTAGCCGAATTTATTACTGGGGAAATTCCTTGGATAGATAAGATCCGTTTTGTCTCTTCAGGAACAGAAGCTGTTATGTCGGCTTTGCGGATAGCACGGGCAGTAACTGGTAGAAATAAAGTCTTAAAATTCGATGGATGCTACCACGGACATTTGGACCCTCTACTGGTAAAAGCTGGTTCTGGACTTGCAGGAGAAGCGAGTTCTGATAGTGCAGGAATAGGCAAAACACAAACAGAAAATACCCTTGTCCTACCTTTGGATAGAGAAGATTTGGTAGCCGAATTGTTCCAAAAAGAAGGACAAGAAATCGCCTGCATCATAGTAGAGCCACTACCTGCGAATTATGGCCTTCTTAAGCAAAGAAAAGAATATATCGCAACAATCATGGAGATTGCACAAAAGAACGGTAGTCTGATCATCTTTGACGAGGTCATCTCTGGTTTTCGAGTGGGTATGCAAGGAATGGCTGCACACTTCCAAGCAAAACCAGATCTAGTGACCTATGGGAAAATCATAGGGGGTGGTTTTCCTGTAGGTGCCTATGCTGGGAAACAGGAACTCATGGATCTTGTTGCACCCAAAGGAGATGTATACCAAGCAGGAACTCTTAGCGGTAACCCAATTGGTATGCGAGCAGGACTAGCAACTTTAAAGAAACTAAAGGCAGATAATATCCATAGTATTTTAGAGAAACGAAACCAGAAGTTTATCGAAGATTTCACTAAGATTCTCAACCAAAAATCGGAACAACAATGGCGGGGAGAATGCCAAGACTCACTTTTTTGGCTACATGGGAAAATCGATGCTCCTATTCGTAGTATTGAAGAGATTCCCAGTGGCCACAAAGAAAACTTTGCTAAATTATTCCATGCTTTGTTGCAAGAAGGGGTATACTTAGCACCTTCTGCTTATGAAGTGGGTTTTCTCTCCTATGCCCATAGCGAAGAAATTTTGGCAGGTGTTTTACAAAAGACTCAGACAGCTGTTGCAAAACTATAGGAATTTATAAGGTGAAGTTGATACAAGCCTTACCTACTCGCATTCTATTTTCCCTACTTTGGCTATTTTTTACAATATCTCTAGCTACTTGGTGGTTGGTGATAGGCTTACAGATTACAGCTGAAGTAACAAGGCTCCGTACTGCCGTCAAGGGAACAAACAATGGAGAAAGCCTGGATAAATACCAAAGAATGTTTAAAATGGAAGGCGCATTCTTTTTAGTATTGCTTGCAGGTGGTGGAGTAACATTGATTTGGCTATCTTATAGAGATAAAAAACGCTCATTGATTTTGAAAGACTTCTTCCTTACGGTATCTCATGAAATGAAAACCCCTCTTGCCAACATTCGTTTGCAAGCAGAGAGCTTAGAAGACTATGTAGAAGGTGCGGAAGGACAAAAGATGATGGAACGCTTGATCAAAGAGTCCTCACGTTTGGAATTGCAGATGGACAAAGCTCTTTACCTTGCAAGTATCAATCGTGAGGAAAACCTTTATTTAGAGCATATTGCCATCAATTCTCTCTTACAACACCTTACTTTTTATGATTCGGATATCGAAGTTACTGGCAATACAGAGATTTGGTTGTATGCTGATCGTAGAGCCATTGAAAGTATCTTCAAAAACTTAATTGAGAATGCAAAAATTCATAGCAAAGCAAAACGAGTTTTTATAGAAATCTATGAGACCGCTAAAAACATGGCAAAAATAAGGATCAGTGATAACGGTGAAGGCTTTACTGGCAATACAAATATCTTAGGTAAAGCTTTCCTACGACAAAGTTCCAGCAGTGGGAGTGGCATAGGCTTGTTTTTAGTAAAAACATTGATGGTAAAAATGAATGGTGAAGCTAAGTTTTTCAACAACGGCAAACAGCTTGAAGTCGAACTAATGCTACCCTTAGGTCGCAAGATATGAAAGCAGCAAGGCTATTACTTGTAGAAGACGATAAATCTTTAGGCGCAACTTTAGAATCTCGCCTAGATAGGGAAGGTTATGACGTTGGCTGGGCGGAAAGTTTATGTAAGGCGAGAGAAATACTAGCGACAAATACACCTGATCTAGTCATCCTAGACATTGGCCTGCCTGATGGTTCTGGTTTTGAACTTGCAACAGAAATCGCAATGAAAGCCCAAAAACCACCCTTTCTTTTTCTCACTGCCTTAGCGGGAGCACCAGAGCGTCTAAAGGGATTTGAATTGGGAGCGGAAGAGTTTATTCCCAAACCGTTCCATTTGAAAGAACTTTTATTGCGTATCCAACACGTTTTAGATGCACACCGACATGTCCATGCCTCGATATCTTCTGGACAGAAAATATACTTTTCTCATTGGTGTATTGACTTTGCGAGTTTCACAATACAAAGGCAAGGACAGCAAGCACAAAAAATAGCTGCCAGGGACATGGGTTTGTTGAAGTTATTAATAGGTGAAAGACATAAGGCCGTTAGCCGTGATGAGATATTAGACAAGCTATGGGGAGAGGAAAACTTTCCTACAAATAGAACAATAGACAATGCCATCGTACGTTTGCGACAGGTATTTGCAGATACAGAAGAAATAGCGATAACATCGATTAGAGGAGTTGGTTACCAATGGACAGGAAAAATTCAGGATTAAAAATAGGAAACCCCTTATTTCACAAAGCCCTGCAACAGGAAACGCAAAGTATACCACCAATTTGGATGATGCGACAAGCGGGTCGTTACCATTGGCATTACCAGAACTTACGCAAAAAACACAGTTTTGAAGAACTGTGCAAAAATCCAGACTTAGCCGCTGAAGTGGCTTGGGGACCGGTAAGTGACTTCGATTTTGATCTTGCTATTTTATTTTCAGACATACTTTTTCCATTGGACTGTTTAGGTTTAGGTTTGGAATACACCGATAAAGGTCCACGCTTGCAACGCTTCTTAAATGAAGAAAACATAGACCACTTGGTTGCCATAGATGAAGCAGTAGAAGGAATGCAATTCCAGAAGTTGGCGGTACAGAAAACAAGAGAGAAGTTGCCAATACATAAATCATTGATTGGTTTTGTTGGAGGTATCTGGACATTATTCTGCTATGGTATAGAAGGAAAGCACGCCGGCAATTTGATTCATCCAAAACAGTCTATCCATGTACGGAAAAAGTTTTTTACTATGATGGACTTCTTTCTCAAAGAAAATATACGTTACCAGTTAGAGGGTGGAGCAGAAGTTGTCATGGTTCTAGATACAGCTGCTGGTGCCTTAAGCCCGCAAGAATTTGCGAGTATCATTATTCCTTCTCTTCGTTCCCTAACTGCCGCATACCCTGGAAAATTGGGGTATTATTGCAAAGAAGGAACGGAAAGCCAAATTGCAATGTTGCAAGAGATTCCTGGTCTAGCTGGTGTAGGCTTTGATCATCGTATTGACTTACCAACACAATTGCGCAAAAAAACACGCGGCTTTATCCAAGGAAATTTTGACCAATGCTTATTGTTTCGCGATAAGGCTAACTTTGCAACAAGCCTAGAAGAGTATTTAGAACCTTTACAAACACTGACACCAGAAGAAAGACAGGGTTGGATTTGTGGTTTAGGACATGGAATCTTACCTAAGACACCAGAAGAAAATGTACGTTATTTTGTGGAAACAGTAAGGAAGGTCTTTGCTTAAAATGAAATCACGTAGCGACCTCTTCGCCAAATATGATATACCTGCTCCTAGGTATACCAGTTACCCAACTGTTCCGTATTGGGATAATAGCCCTAACCAAGACGAGTGGTTACAGCATATACAAACCTCCTTACAGCCCAAAGATGCCGGAATCGCTGTATACATTCACATCCCTTTTTGTGAAACCCTCTGTACTTTCTGTGGTTGCAATACCTCCATTACGAAAAATCACAGCGTAGAAGAACCATATATCCAGTCCTTGCTAAAAGAGTTTTCTATCTACTTAGAGCGGGTACCGGAACTAAAAAATCGGGAAATTAGAGAATTGCACCTAGGAGGTGGTAGTCCCACTTATCTGTCAGAGAAGAACTTACAAGTTCTCATTGAGAGTATCTTGGGTCCTTTGACTATTGCCAAAGACCACATTTTTTCTATTGAAGTAGACCCCCGCCGAACGCGAAAAACACAACTAGAAGTTCTTTACAAATTAGGATTTCGCAGAATTAGCTTAGGGGTACAAGATTTTAACGAAGAAGTACAGCGAATGATCAACCGCTACCAGCCATTTGAACAGACCAAATTTGTTACAGATACTGCAAGAGACTTAGGCTATTTTTCGGTAAATTTTGATTTGATCTATGGTTTGCCACGGCAAAAGGCAAGATCTATGCGGTATACAATTGCCAAAACATTGGAACTCAAACCAGATAGAATCGCTTTTTATAGCTACGCCCATGTACCGTGGATCAAAGCTGCCCACCGTCTATTTACAGAAGAGGACTTACCGCGCGGTGCAGAAAAGCGCGAGCTATATGAGATTGGCCTAGAGCAACTTTCACAAAACGGTTATTTGGAAATTGGTATGGATCATTTTTCCTTGCCAGAAGACAGTCTTTGGCGTGCTCTGCAAACAGGAACCTTACACCGCAACTTTATGGGTTACACAGACAACAAAACAGATCTATTGTTCTCTTTAGGTGTTTCCTCCATTTCCGATAGCTGGACATGCTTCCACCAGAATGAAAAAATTCTCAAAAAATACCAAAGACGCTTAGAAGAAGGGCAATTGCCCACCTTACGCGGTCATAAGCTAAACAAGCAAGATATGCAGTACCGAAGTTTTATCTTAGAGCTTGCCACAACATTAGAAGTTACCCTACCAGAAAGCCTAGCTTCTGATATAAAATTTTATTTGCAATCTATGGAAGAAGATGGGTTGGTGGAGTGGCACGCGAATACATTGACAATTCCAGAAGCAGGGAGACCATTCTTACGCAACGCCTGTATGAGCTTAGACAAACGCCTACGGGAAAAATCTCCAGAAACAAGAGTTTTCTCACAAGCTATTTAAAAGGACAAGAAATGAAACAAGCCTTACTAATTTTCCTAGGTACTTTTCTCCTAACAAATTGTGCTTTTTTGGAAAAACGAAACCGCCCCTTAACAACTTACTTAGATCAGCAAATACAACCAGAATCGACTCCTGGCAAAATCGCTTTATTTCCAATTGTTATGCCTGTAGGTTTCGTTTCTTTGGCTTCTGACATTCTTGTCCTACACCCAATCTCCACTATTCCTGAAGCGGTCAAAGACAGTTCAGAATACATTTGGGAAGATCCCAAAGGAGGGATTGTCCAACAAACATTTCTATTTCTACCTAAATCGATCTTGACACCTATATTCTTGATTTCTGATATTATTGTTAGAAGTATTTTTGATGTAAATTGATATGAAAGTTAAGTTATTCCTTATACTTGTTACTCTTTTTTCGATAACTTGTGCGCCTTTCAACAAAAGAAATACGCCGCTTGTAGTATTTGTCGAGAATCATATGGTACCAGAAGAAATGCCTTTAAAAGCTCTCGCTGCTCCGGTATACCTCCCCATTGGCATTGTAGCTGGTATCTTTGATGTATTTTTAGTCCACCCTATATCCGAAATTCCTAAGGCGTATGATGACACAATAGAAATTGTCTGGGAAACGAGTTACAAAGGCTATGTTACCTACAGCGGTTTTGTTCCCTTACGGATTGTATCCACTCCTGTTATATTTTCAGTAGACCTATTCTTTAGAAGTCTTTTCGATATAGGCGATAACCAACCTTTTGCTAAACCTTCTTTTTCTGATAGTGAGATTGAAAGGGCAATCGCTACTAAAGATACAAAAAGTTTGAAAACGTGGTTACAAACATGCCACAGCCAAGCCTCGAATTACGCCATGATCCGCAAAGTAAATGAAGAGTTTGCTACAAATAAAGACCTTTTTCGTATAAGTCTCAACTGCTTAGCTTACAAATATTTCCAAGAAAATGAGGACTACCTAATTGGGAAGTTGGGAACTGATCCTACGACGAATTCTACCCTCTTCCATGTATTTGCCACTAATAAATCAGCGAAAGGCAGCGCTGCTGTTTTACAGAGACTCTATTCTGAGGAACTTACCCCCAAACAAAGCAGGGACTATATGAACGCTATCTTTGCTATAGGCAATAAAAAGGAAATCGACGACTTATTGAAAAGAGTTCGTAAAAAGAGGAATTAAATGCGCTTTATTTGCGGTAATGAGACTTAAGGTGCATTACTTGCAGGATATGCTGCGCTGCTTCTATATTCTTATTCGCCTCAGCTACATTTTTTCCCCAGACTGTCAAACCATGGTGCTCGATGAGAAAAAATGGAACCTCGCTTCGGTGGGAGTGCTTAGAAAAACAATTAGCAATTTTTCCAACATCACCGTAATTGTATAAGGAAAGAAAGGATAACTCAGGATTTTCCGCAAAGTTACCAAAGGCTTTGAGCATCTCTAAATTGGGTAAGGGTATCGTGCGGCAAGGTTCTGTACCGCGCATATCGTATGATAAGGCAGCAGATTCTGGAGTATGAACATGTATGACAGCACCTGCACTAGGAAAGGCTTGGTATATAGCGAGATGTATAGCCGATTCTGCACTGGGCTTGTTATTGGAAGGTACGGAGGGTTTACCGGTTTTCATATTCACAATCAAAAAATCGCTAGCTGCCAGTTCGCCTTTATTTTTGCCAGAAGCAGTGATAATAATCTCGTTGCTACTGGCTTCTCGGATGGAGAGGTTCCCAGAAGTCGCATACATCCAACCTCTTTGGTAGTACAGATTGGAACACTCAATCAATGCGTTGAGTTCATTAAAGCTCTGATTGTATACCAAATTAGATTTCCGTTGTTTCTTCTACGTAATTAGGTACCCAACCTGCCATATCTGTGAAATAACGAATCGCCTTGATCCGTTTTGTTTCATCAAGATAAAACCAGTGTCGCGTATTTTTAGGTACAGAAATAAAATCATGTTTTGCAACATGTACGAGAAACTTTTCTCCTGCGATGGCAAAACCAAACACACCTGAGCCATCAACAATGTAGCGAACTTCTTCATCGGTATGGTAATGTACCTTGTCAAATTTCGCGAGCATATTGTCTAAACCTGGGACATCTGCGTGTAAGACGATTAAATCCCTTGTTTTATAGCCAAACTTTTCCTCTAAATAAGTAAAACGATACTCTAATGAATCCAGTAGTAAATTTTTCTCGCCAGCACTCAGAGTTGCCTTTTGGATAGTTGAGTTTACAGAAACAGGTACTTCCCAATATTCATACGCAACCCCTCTTGCTTGTAAAAATTTTTTTACTTCTTGCGCCTCTGTTATCGGAGTTCTACCTCTATCGCGGATGATCTTTGCCATTATTTATTTACCCTTTCTACATAGCTAATGTCGCGTAAATCTACTTTGATAACATCACCCTGTTTGACAAAAATAGGAACATTGATCTCTCCTCCAGTCTCCACAGTAACTCGTTTGAGTGCAGTACCACTTGTATCACCTTTGAGACCTTCTTCCGCGTACGTAACTTCTAACTCGGCAAAATTAGGTGGCGCCACTCCAATGGGGTTTCCTTCATAAAAGCTAACTTCGACCTGTGACTCCTCTTTTAAAAAAGGAAGCATATCCTCTACATATTCCACAGGGATGGGAATTTGCTCATAATCGTGGACATCCATAAAAACGATATTCTCGTCTTCTTTGTAGCAGAGAGTCATACTGCGCTTCTCTAACTCTACATTTTCTAACTTTTCGGAGGCTTTGAAAGTTCTTTCCAGAGTATTGGATTTGGTAAGACTTTTTAACTTGGTACGGATAAAAGCACTTCCCTTGCCTGGGTTGACAAACTCAGTCTTTACGACCGAAAATAAATCCTTGTCTACTTTCAAGACCATACCTTTTTTTACTTCTGTAATTCCTAAAGACATAAAACCTGCTTATATAGATTGATCAATGTACTTGCTAAACTGTCTACTCGGCAAAGAGTGTCAAGATAAAATGTACAAAGTTAGTAAATACGCAAGCTACAAGTTTTAAAAAGAGTTTTTATGAAAATACCAAATACATGGCAACCTATCGAGCAGGAAGATTGGACAAATTGGAAGTGGCAAATGCAGCATAGGATCACAGATCTTACGAAATTACAAAAGCATGTTTCCCTTTTCCCACAAGAAGAAGAGGGCTTTGCAGCTGGCAATGAGTTTTTTAGTTTTGCTGCGACACCCTACTACCTTTCTCTTGTTTCTGAGGATATATCCTGTCCCATTCGCAAGCAATTGTTACCTGTATCTGCCGAACTCGAACATAGTTCGCAGGAAAGGGAAGACCCTTTGGCGGAAGAGAGGGACATGCCGATAAAGGGAGTCACACACCGCTACCCCGACCGAGCCATTTGGTATCTTTCGCATACTTGTGCCGTATTCTGCCGTTTTTGCACCCGTAAACGGAAAGTGGGGCAATTCCAGGAAACTCCTCGTAAGGAAGAGATCGATGCTGCTCTTACCTACTTCCGCCAAAACAGAGAAATTCGTGAAGTGATCCTTTCTGGTGGAGACCCATTGACACTTTCTGACCAAAAATTGGCATTTCTTTTACGAGAATTAAAAGCGGTTCCCCATATCAACCAGATCAGAATCCATACTCGCTATCCAGTGACTTTACCTTTTCGTATTACAGAGTCTCTCTGCGAAACCTTGAAAGAATTTTTCCCTCTGTATATCGTAACACATTTCAACCATGCAAAAGAATGTACAACAGAAGCAAAAAGTGCCATTAAAGCCTTAATTACACAGGCAAATTGTATTGTGCTCAACCAAAGTGTATTACTGTCTGGAGTCAACGATAGTGTAACAGAAATGCAGGACTTACTCTATACTCTGACTGGAATGGGGGTCAAGCCCTACTATATCCACCAATGTGACGAAGTTTTTGGGAGTTCTCACTTCCGTGTGCCTATTGCCAAAGGAATCAGGCTTATGAAATCCCTACGCGGACAGATCAGTGGTTTGTGCAATCCATTATACGTTGTCGACTTAACAGGTGGAGGAGGAAAAGTTCCAGTTCCTCTCGATTATCTCGAATCTATAACAGAAGCTGGTTACCAATTTCATAACTTTCGCCAAGAGACATATGTTGTAGGACATTAGAAAATTTTGATTTACCCACAATCGAATCATTTTTAGTTTGTACCGATTGGACTTTCCGGCAAATGTAGAAATTCATATCACGGTTTTCTCTGCTTTTACCGAAACTTAGTATAGGACTTAGGAAATATATATGTGGTTAAAATTAGGAAATTCAGAAATCGTCAACCTTGACTTCGTTTCTACCATAAAAAAACACCCACAAAGTCCTGTAATTGAAATCGTTTACAATGACCTAAACAATGTAAAATCCCTATCCTTTCCCACCGAGGAGGAGCGTGATAGAGCCTTTCGAGCCATAACGGAGAACTTATCCCGTATGAGGTTATTTTTTGAATAAGCCTGGAAATACAGCCGAACTCTCCTCTATACCTGACTTTAGCAAGATTCAGGAAAAGCTGCGTGAGATCCCCTGTAAAAACCCGTTTGAACTGGTATTTTATGGTTCACGGGCGCGGCAAGAACATGCCTCTATTTCGGACTATAATTTTTATCTGATCGCTTCCCCATTAGATCAGCTCAATACTGATTTCATCCAATCGATAGGCAAAGCCCTTGATTCTTTGGAGGAAGATGCCTCGGTGAGTCTTGTAGCAGGTGATAAAGATTCTTTTCGCATGCGCATGTCTATTTTTGAACCAACAGCGGCACACCTGTGCGAAACAGGCATCGTTGTTTTTGGCAATGATCAGTTTACCGTCATGCAAAAAGAATGGCAAGACTATAAAAACCGTACTCCTAATTTTACCGCTCTGATCAAATATTTAGAAAATCGCTATAATTTTTACAAACACTTAAAACCACGCAATACCAAAGAAGACGTTTCACGCGTTGAAAAGGTTTTGCAGCTCAATTTACAATTGTGGGTTCTCAATCATATCAGCGACCTAACAGTCACGGAACTGTGGTTCATGGATATTCCCTCACGCTTGATACAAATGATGAAAGAATTGTATTGCAAAGATGTACCAGAAGAAATTCTCCTACTCGTTACCATCTACGAAGAAATCCATGAACTCAAACAAAACATCCGCATGATCTATCCCTACACTGACAACCAAATCAACAAGATCAAAGAATCCATTCTGCAAATCCAAGACCTTAGCCAAATCTTGGAAAAAAAGAATTAAGTGTCTTTACGCACCTTAGTATTCAGTCTTTACTTTTTTTTGACTTCTTTCTCCTACACGTCAGCTTCCGAGAAAGAAGATTCTACTCCATTACTCCGCATTTTTCCTGCATACCGCAAAGAGGAGTGTGATTGGGCAATTCGTATGTTTATTTGTTATAAATGCGTGCAAAAAGGCGAGCAGTATGCACAAAAGATTTATTTCTACAAAGACGGCCCCTATAGAGTACATGGCTGTTATTCGGAAAAGAAAGGCTTTTATGTAGTGAAAGATTAGGTTTTTTCCCCTCGACTACGCTCGGGGAACGATTTGGTTCTCATTCAAAGAAGAGTTTTTTCTATTTTGTAAATTTGTCTTGGTTGATAGTATTCACAAGTAGTACATTTCGGGCTTTGTACAATTCCTCAGAAACTTGTATGTACAGTTTTCTAGTTTCCTCATTCCAGTCCCATCTTTCGTCTAATTCATTCCAACTATTCCAACCAGTGAATATAAAAAGTCTAGCAATAACTTTCAATAACCTTAGCTGCAAATCGTCATAATTCTCTTCGATCACCCACCCTTTGATTAAAAAACTACTATCGCCGTCTAGACGGGAACTGCTAAACGGCTTGTTTTGTAATTGTTCTAGGATATTTTGGAATACCTCATCCCAACCTGGCAATAAATGTGCAGTAGCAAATTCTAAAATATGAGTTAAGGCTATTTGCAATTGCTGCATAGCTTTTTCCATTTCTGTTTTTGGATTCACAACTTGGCTTTTGCTATGATCGTGGATAATAGAGAGTTCGCTGAATTCCGTATACCCCCTAGCCTTTGCATCTTTTGTATATGTCCAAACATTTTTCCAATATTGAGGCTGTTTCCAGAAGGAAGACGTTTCATCAAATACTGTTTCGATATACCAACCTTTGCCATTATCTGTATAATAGACATCTCCGAAGTTTTTTGCCTCTTCTGTATCATGGTATATCTGAAATCTCTTGCAGCCTCGCTTTTGCAACCAGACAAACCACTCCTGTGCCGAATGGGTAATGATAGTTTCTTCTAAAGCCTGCGGGTGGACTTCTTTAAAGGTGACTCGCGATCTTTCGCTAGCTGACAAAAGCTCATGGGTACGACCACGAAAGAGATAATCATTTCCATAAGAAACTAACGAAATTACATGCTCAATGCTCATTGTAATACTCTGACTTTCTAATTTCAAATTAGGATTGCCAAAAGCAACTTTTTTATAATATCCTACATAGACAATTGGATATACCATTTTGAAAGCAAAGAGAGTCTTGCATAAATCAATTATTATTGCGTTGACCATCAGTTCAAGTCAAAGCATTCCTTCTGATGTCATTAAAAAGAATAATACAGGTAAGACAAAATTACATCTCGCTGCTCTGTCTTGTAATCATAAAATGATCCAAAAACTGGTATTCTCGGGTGCATTGGTGAATGTAGAAGACGAGTCACATAAAACCCCACTACACTATGCTGCGGCTTCCTGCGGTGCTAAAACGATAAATAGGTTGGTAGATAGTGGAGCCAATATAAATCTACAATATTCTTTTATCCCACCTTTACATATTGCCGCTTCTGATGGAAATGTCGCCGCAATACAAGTATTGGTAAAACGAGGTTCAAAGGTAAATTTAAAAAGACGTTATGATGGCTCAACACCTTTATTCTTTGCTATTTCGAGAGGACATGTCAATGCTACCAAAACATTGATAGAACTAGGAGCTAATGTAAAATTGAAGGATAATTCTGGAAAAACGCCATTACACGTAGCTGCTCAAAATCTCTTACATCATTTTTCTTATAGTATGATTCCCATAACGAATGCATTATTAGAAGCAGGAGCAGAAGTAAACACAAAAAGTAAGTCTGGCTTTACACCTTTGCATTTAGCAGCCGCTAATGGTCACATTGCAGACTTAGACTTAGCTAATATTAAGGATTACTACGGAAAAATAAATGTAAAATATCCTTCTTACGATCCTGCTGATTTTGCAATTCCTATAATAGATATACTACTAAAAGTGGGTGCAAAAGTAAATGCTAAAAATAAGACAGGCCATACACCTTTGCATTTAGCAGCTACTAAAGGTCACGAAAATGTTATAAAAATCTTAATAAAAGCAGGAGCTAAAGTAAATGCTAAAAACAAATTTCTCCAAACCCCTTTACACTTGTCTGCATCTAAAGGACGTATTGCTGTTATAAAGACACTAGTAAAATTTGGAGCCGGGATAAATCCAAAGGATTCTTTTGGAAATACTCCATTACACATAGCTGTTCAAAATTGTTTTAACAAGTCCCCCGAAATTATGATTAGTGCAATAAATATATTGATAAAACTAGGAGCTGATGTGAATGCAAAAAACAAAGAAGGGATTACTCCTTTACATGTTGCCGCATCAGATCATCATTTTCAAGCGATGAGAGCACTCATTAGACACCAAGGGAATATCAATATAAAAAATACGAATGGAGATACCCCTTTGCATGTTGCTACCATAAATTGCCAATTAAAAGCGATAGAAACATTGTTAGCATTAGGAGCTTCTCAAAAAGTCAGGAATACATCTGATAATACGCCTTTACAAAGTCTTTTTCGAGAAAATCACACCTCTCCAAGAAAACAATGTCATAAAGTTTTACAGGAAAAAATTATCCAACTCTTAAGAGAAAATAACTGAAAAAATGCATGCATAAACTATAGTTTTTTTAATATATCAGCTATTTAAAAAAAA
>JBCCIA010000119.1:0-14181 GCA_039028475.1 Spirochaetota bacterium
TACCAAGCCTAAATTTTAAAATTACTATTTCTTCATTTATCTCTGTTATTGTTTCTGAAATAGATTTTGCCTGCTCAATTAGATAATGATATCTCTTAGGGTTTTCACTTGCAATAGATAACATTTGTGTAATTCTATTTACCAAGATTTTTCCATCATCAAAACCAGGCTTCAACTTAAAACGAACCACTTCTTTGATCACAGAATGCAATCGATAGCGATACTTCTGCCTATCCTCTTCCAACCATCCCATTCTATGCAATTCATGAATGGCATTCCCTATCTCTTTTTTAGAGAATGTTTCCGTTGCTATCCATTCACTCATTTCTTTACCAGTATAAAACTCAGATGGTAAAAAGGAGAAATTCTTTAACACATATAAAAGAATCTTGTCCTTATGTAATTTAGATGCATCGAAAACAAAGCATAAATGTGGAAAAGCCTTTATTCTACCCTCAGAATGCTCTGTAAATACAGATTCTTCTAATTCTTCCGCATCCCACTCATGAGCTTTGAGTTTCGCAAGAAGTTCGGTCACAGAATTCAATTCCCAAGATTCATATAGAGTTTTCGCCATCAGTTCAATGGTTAAGGTATGATATTCTACAAACTCAATCAGCTCTACAATTTCACTTTTCGCACCTTTATTGGGACAATACTTTAGAAACAACGTAACTAAGTCTTCTGTATCCAAGTTTTTCAGGGGATATTTCTCTAGATGTTCTATCTTTTGAAAAGAAGTCACAAGTATATTATAATTATTTCTAAGAGCTGAGGTAACTTTCGATAAATGTTCTTTACCTTCTGCCGATTTACTTGCTAAAGCATTGTCCAAAACCAGAAACCCATTCTTTCCAGTAGAAGAGTTCTTTACCAAATTATATAGAGTTGTAAGAATTTTATCAAATCGCTGCTCATCCGTTTCTTCTTGGATATATTCAATCCGACAAGCAGGCATTAACTTTTGCAGAAAAGACTCCAAGAAATTCTCCGTTAAATCGACACTCACAAAATACGAGAACTTGTCTTGCTTGAGAACTTCCTGCACAACCAACCGAGCCAAAGTCGTTTTCCCCGCACCACGAATTGCATGGATATGCACCGGCTTTCCCTCTTGCAACAACCGCAAGATTTCCTGACAATCTTGTTCTCGACCAATCACATCTTTGGGTTCAATTCCTATTGGGTGAGTAATAAAACGTTTTATAGCTGATTTCGATGCTTCTTGGTGCACATGAACTTCACCAACTTCTTGAAAATGAATATCTTGCTTTTCCGCAGTAAACTGAACATTATCGGCTCTCTCAAAATTATAAATCTTCTCAGCAACTTGTTTCAGCTCAACCAACTCAGACGGCTTTTCCATACATTCAAGAATCGCCTGCAAAATAACCGCATTCTCCTGCTGCAACTCCCGAAAACTCTGTCCCCATTCCTGCAAAGATTTCTCTACAATTTCCCCGGCATACGTAATGCGAAAGATACCATCCCGAATCTTTTCGATGTTTAAAAGCTCTTTCTGAATCTCCCTAACCTGATGTAAAATATCCTCACTCAGTTCTATATGCTGGTGTTGCACTGGATCTTTTTTTGCAACTTCCCTTCGCTTTTCCTCATAAAGCTTAGCCAACAACTCATACTCAGCAAACAAATGATGCTCCTGTTGATTCTCATTCTTCAAGGCATGATGCGTTTTCGTCTTACCAGTATGCAGATTGTCGTCTAATAGCTTTTCCCTTTCCTCTTTCTCACCCTCCGCAAAATGCTTGCCAATAATACCTCGCACATCCGACAAACTAAAATATTGAAACCAAAGTTTCTTAACAGCAAGCTCATCCACATCTGAGTCATTCGAATCAGCAAAATATTCCACCAAAGCATGGGCATAGATACTAGCAAAATTGTTCTGCAACAGGTCAAAGCCACTGCCTTGCAAAACCGAGATCACAAAAGTGCTACGCTCCAGCTTTTTTGTTAGCAAGCCTATGCTCAACTTCTTCAAAGCCGCAAAAGAATTTTTAAAAATATCAGAATCTAACACCTTTCTTACTTCCTAGCCAAATAAAATATAGATAACCCAAAAGATCAACTGCAACAGCTAATAACTGCCCAAAAAACTCTTGCAACCTTGCAAAAACGCAAAAAAATCCGTTCATTTACTATATTTTTTAACTTGTTATAAGTAGAGAGGTCTAAACAAATGAGCAATCTGATGGAAAAAGTAGATACATTGCAACGCGCCCACGAAGAATTTACCCATATGGTAGGCATTGAATACAACAAACTCGTCAATGTACAAACCCGATTAGAGATGAAAATAGATCGTTACATAGAAGAGAATAAGCAAGACAAAAGAGAGCTCAATAAACGAATGGGGGAACTTTCCAGAAAATTTGGAACCCTTGCGGAAGACATGGTTGTACCAAGCCTACCCAAAATCATCCAAGAGAAATTTTCTATCTCCATACATGAGGAAAATATTGAGAGGAACAGACGTTTTAAAAAAGGTGGCAGAAATAAAGAGTTTGATGCCTATGCAATTACCGAAGACTGTGTTTTTCTCAACTATACCGTTACTACATTGAAAAACAGAGATATCCATGAGGTGGAAAAAGAAATCGAAGACTTTCGTTTTTTTCTACCAGAACATACAGACAAAAAGTTGATAGGTGTCCTCGCAGCCCTACACATTCCAGACAACGTTTTACAATATGCAGAAAAGAAAGGGTATTTAGTTTTGGGACTTGGTGAGTATTTAATGGAAATCAAAAATCAACCAGATTTCGCTCCTACAAAGTTCTAAACACTTTCAAAAACACGTTCCCCTAGTCATAACAGCTAAAAACTGAAAAAAAAGATCTGTTAGTCTCAAAAAACGCAAAAAAATCCGTTCATTTGCTAGTTTTTGTAACTTGTCATAAGTAAAGAGGTCTAAGCAAATGAGCAATCTGATGGAAAAAGTAGATAGTTTACAGCGTGCCCACGAAGAATTTACCCACATGGTAGGTATTGAATACAACAAACTCGTCAATGTACAAACCCGATTAGAGATGAAAATAGATCGTTACATCGAAGAGAGTAAAGAGAATTTTCGCCAATACCAGGAAGAAAATAGAAAAGCAGAACAACAACGAAAAGAAGAGTTCCGCAAATATGAGGAAAAAAAAGAAAAAGAGGAACAACAACGAAAAGAAGAGTTCCGCAAACACCAGGAAGAAAACAAGCAAGACAAAAGAGAACTCAACAAACGAATGGGAGAACTTTCCAAAAAATTTGGAACCATCGTAGAGGACATGGTAGTTCCGAGTCTGCCAAGAATCAT
Organism: Spirochaetota bacterium; assembly: GCA_039028475.1. GTDB lineage: Bacteria > Spirochaetota > Leptospiria > Leptospirales > Leptospiraceae > JBCCIA01. Next base: position 3,323 of record JBCCIA010000119.1, read on the forward strand.
CCAAGAGAAATTTGCGATACTTATCGATGATTATGATGTAGAAAGAAACAGACGTTTTAAAAAGGACGGTAGGAACAAAGAGTTTGATGCCTATGCAGTTACGCAAGACTGTGTGTTTCTCAACTACACTGTTGCCACATTGAAAAATATCGACTTCCATGAGATCGAAAAAGAAATCAAGGACTTTCGTTTTTTCCTACCGGGGTACGCAGACAAAAAAATTATTGGTATATTAGCCGCTCTACACATTCCTGATAATCTATTAGACTATGCAGAAAAGAAAGGGTATTTAGTTTTGGGACTTGGTGAATATTTAATGGAAGTAAAGAATAGGCCAAATTTTATTCCTAAGAAATTTTAGTTTTTCCCACAAGACCAGTAGTTCATCTATCTTCTTATTTTTGTAGTTCTACTCATGCTCTTACAAGTCAATGGAGGGGAACTGCATAGGGGATGACAAACGGCTTGTAGTTGTAATAGCGATCAGGTGTAAAGCGAATTGTTGGAACTTGTACCTCTTTCCCATCGATGAGTAGGCTAGGTCGCATTTCATACCAATCTTCTTGTGCATAGAAAATGCGTTGGTGGATCAATTCCAGAACTGAATTTTCTTTTACTGTAATGGTTTCAGGGAATGCATCAAATTCATAGTTGCCATAGTAATTTGTAAAACTTGCATAACCTTCTGGAGATCGGACACGGATCGAAAGACCGGAAACTTCTAAAATAGCTCCTCTGCTGGTTTTGATAGAAAAAGCTTTCTTAGGAATCTTCACTTCTTGGACTTTATCGTTATCAAAGTGAATTTCCCAATGCATATGTAGATTAGAATTATTTAAGATGGGAGCTTCTATGTCGTAGAAAGGAATAAAAAAAGTCCCCCAAAGCACATTGTAAGGAACTGTAGCGGACCAAAAGTCAGAGGTGACTCCTTGGGTTTGTAAGCGCGCGATACTAACTTCTAAATCTTTTCGGTTGGTTCGGTAAGAGATAGGAGCTTTGGAATACCAGCCAGCTTGTAGGATCGCACAGCTTTGCACAAGAAAGTGTATGATGATATATAGAGCCAATGGTTTTGTACTGTTCAATTGTATTTTCCTTGGTAATTGGCAAATTTTGCCCCATTGTTTTTCTTCTTGGAGCATAGTAGTGGAGTAAATGCCTACCAGTCAAACCAATCTCAACGCAAGCTATTTTCTATTGACAGAAGCTATGCTTTCGCAAAACTAAGTGGCATCCAGCATTGGAGAAAGGAATGATATGTTAGTGATGATACTGTTTTCTATACTTGGACTCTTTGTTGTTTTTATTCTGGTACGATTTGTGATGTTAGGCAAGGAGTCGCAAACGGGAAACATACCAGGTTTGAAATCTGGAAAGTTGCGGATTTCTCCGAAAACACCCAATTGTGCCAATAGTGAGCACGCCGATGATGCAAAGCACTATATAGAGCCTCTAAAGTATACCATTGCAGAACCAGAAAAAGCCTGGGCACAGGTTGTACCGATCATTGAAAAAATGGGTGGGGTCATCCAGGTACAAGAGGAGAATTACGTAGCCGCTACTTTCCAATCTGGCCTATTCAGCTTTGTCGATGATTTTGAGTGCCGTCATGAACCAGGGTCACAGTTGATTCATTTTCGCTCCGCTTCGCGGGTAGGAAAAAGTGATTTAGGAGCCAATCGCAAACGGATTTTAGAGTTTAAGAATCAGTTTGCAGCTGTGTCCTAGACTTTTTGTGAAGTCCACTAAACCATCTGGAAAAAATTTGCAACAAACCATTTCGTCATGGTGTCTTACTATATGAGAACAGGTGGGAAGGAAATATAAAATGAAACGAATTGTTTTTTTAAGTACTATAGTATTACTTTTAGGATCGTGTACAAAAGTAGAGGAAAGTGCAGCATTATTAGAAATGCTCGCAGTGAGCAGTATTACTACAAACAATGAAAAAATATTGAGTGGAGATGCTTCTGCGGAAGAGGTAGAGCAGGCTTCCTCCTCCTCTGTACCTGTTTACCAGGGCAACGATACGGAAGAGGAAGAGGACATTATCTATCCCAATGACATAGAAGGTGCTACCAGCTCTGCGAATCCGAAAGGTAGCGAAGCAGACGAAAGTTGTAACCCCGATCGCAGTGATCCAAATATTGTATATGTTTACCTGGCTCCCTGTGAATACGCTCCTCTGGATAGGAGAATGTACTACGCCAGCCACTATGAAAAGGAAGCGAAAGCCTTTGAAATGCCCAAAACGGCTCAATTGAATGTATCACTGCTCGACAACAATGCAGGATGGCGGAGTGAAGTTTACTTGAAAGTGGACAATGACACTTTTCTACTGTTTTCCGACTCTCGCCAAGGGCCTCTCAATAAGGTAAGCCAGTACGCGTTTCTAAAGGGTAGCAACATTAGCTTTTTTATTGTCACCCACACACCAAAGGGAGAGTATACGTTCTTTGCCCCTGGAGACAATGCTAAGATTATCTATGAGAATGAGAATTCCTATACAATCCAGTTTGAGGACATTCCTGATAATGTAGATGGTTTGCCAAGTCCCGACTGGGATTTTAACGACGTGGTTTTGCAGGTAAATATCACTGATAGTCCTATTTTGGACCTCTCTGGACTATTGGATATTGGTATTGAATATTTAGACTATCATGGCTACAATGCAGACGGTTTGCCTATATACTATCTTACAGAAGTCATGAAATACAATGTCAACATTAAGGCGACTTCGAATGACACTGATATTACGGGTCCCAAACATACCGTATATGCGATTCACGAATACTACCAGGACTATACCTGCGATCGAACCTGGTTTCCAGCAAACTTGCGGCCTGCTGGCGAAGGGAGTGTTTTGACGGTGAAAAAGGGGGACTTGTTGCCAAACCAGGACCCTCCGGCTTCTTGGACGGGACAAACCTTTTCTGCAGATTCTACTTTGCAGTTGAAAGCTAGCTATACATCGGATCTATCGGCATGTCCTGGAAATGATCAAACGCACGTGGTGGTATTCAGAGAGAATGCAGATGGGCAGTTAGAAACTATGATCTTTGACAATCCTGAAACGGGAGTTTTTGACCCACCTATATTGGAACAGTAAAATCTAATCTTTAGTGGGCTTGTCTGGTGCCAGAGAAAATCGTCCTATTCTCGGGTATTGGACTTGTCTGCTAAACATACTCTAAAATCTCTACAAACGAGGCAATTTGCCAAGTTGCTCCCACTTCATCTGTACCAGAAAATCCGTATTGGCAGAAGATACTGTCGATCCCAGCATTTTTGGCTAGCAGAATGTCTGGAGTAAGGTCTCCTACCATGACCATTTCTTCTTTCTGGCACTTATATTTATTTTGAATGAACTCTACTGCTTCTGGATGAGGCTTACGATTTGGCAAACTGTCTCCTCCGAAGACCTCTAAAAAACGGTGCTCTGGATAGTGCTTGTGTAAAATGTGTAGAACCAATGCTTCTGGTTTGTTCGAGACGATGAATAGTTTCTTTGTTTGTAGCTTTGCAAGCGTCTCGAATACACCTTCATAGGGAAAGGAATAGGTGCTTGGATTTTCTCGGTACGATTGCACGACGCTTTCTTTTGCTTCTTCCATGGAAACATCTGTATCAGCAAATGATTTCTTTGCTAGATCAGCTATACCGTTGCCTACATAGGAAAGGACTACTGCATCAGCTAGTGTTGCATAGCCATGTTTTTTTCGTGCAGAGTTTACTGCATGGATGATATCTTTTCGCGTTTCAAATAGGGTACCATCAAAATCAAACAAAATATGACTCTTTTGCATAACTATCCTCTACAAGCCATGAAATAAATCTTAGATAACTTGCAAAGATAAGTTTTAAAATAATGTTGTCGCAAGAGAGTGTTAATTGATAGACATTCTCTGTAAGCCGTGCAGTATGTAGATAGGGAATAGGAGCATCTACAAGAGGGAAAGGTTCGCTATGGGAAAGCACATCACAAATATACACTTTGCTAACTTTTTAAAGTCTGCTAAATACAACTTTACCTTCGAAGATAGCAATCTAATTGGAAAACTTACCACCTTGGGACAGAATACAGAGTATACTTTTCGCGAAGCCTTTGCAGAAAAGGTATTAGATATCTTGCAACCACACCATTACTACGCAAAAGTCCAAAGGGTTTGTATCGCGAAAATTATCTATCCCACAAATGAATTGATGGCTGTTGCCTCTGCAAATTATGGAATATCCAAAAACCTGATCAGCAATAATTATCGTTGTTTTGTCAATCCAGAGGGTAGCCTGTTTAAGCTAGACCCCAATACGTTTCGCATCTTTGACGATGTAGACGAAATCATTGCTAGCTTTGCTGCCAAGGGTGTACCTCCGCAGCGTACAATACGTTATATCTATGAAATGGGTTTCAAAAGTGGTTTGTGCATTTCTTTATTTTCAGGCGAGACTTTGGGTGGTTTTTTATTTCTAAACACACAAGAGCCAGGCTATTTTGATAATTTAAAGGATGAAAATTATGGAATTTTATCTATTTTGCAACTGGTCATTTCGAAGCTATTGATCCAGGAATCAAATTTTACCTTTCGCAAGTTTTTCAAACACATCGAAGATTTACAAGAAGAGACACATGGAAAGATCTTTGATGTGCAAGATTGTAGTAAAAAGCTTAACTATTATATGTCTGAAAAGTTAGCTAACAAATGCGAGATAAAAATAGAAAGTAGTATTGAAGAGGCTATCTTATTTTCTCCTTACACATACTATTGTATGATACTTGCTATTGTTCAAACCTTATTTCACAAAAACCAAATCATTTTAATTCGTGTAAAAAATACAGGCGTTAGTCAAACTACCAAAATTTATTATACGGATATAAGAAGACACGATACAATCCAGACGCAAGTTTTAATACAATATGGAAAACTACTTGGCTATGAAATATCTTTCGACGAATTAGGTGTCGAACTTAAAAACCCAATTGACTTTGCTTACAAAGACAATCCTAATATACTTTATAGCATTTGATCACTCAAATCGTTTCAACTTCCTATTCTCAATGGGAATAACAAGAATGAATGGATTTTTTCACTTTTCTTATAATACTCGCGAAAACCTATTGACGGTGCCTTGCTAAGCGTATTTTCTCGAAACAGACTTTTACAACAGAATTTGCCAAACTAAAAAATATACGAAGCGGGTTACTATGTTACAAGAGATCAAAAAATACTTTGAAAAAAGTGCTGATGACCAAAGACTTACTAGTTCGGAGAGAAGGGCTATCAATACTGTTTTGACCGATGCCCATTTGAACCCGTCACAAATGGGGGATTTGCGCAGCACTCTGTTTAAAATTGCTAAATCAGAACTAACGCACCTAAACGTAACAGATGTATTGAAATGGTTAGAGGATGCCAACAAACTTCTCAACAAGCAAGTTGCACCGAGTGGTGTTAAGGAACATGTGTTCTTTTCACCTGGGGAAGCCTGTCGAGATGCTATCATACAAACGATTCGCCAAGCTAGGGCTCATATCAATATCTGTGTATTCACCATTTCTGACAATTCACTTGCCAATGAAATTATTAAGAAGTTTAAAGAGAAGGTAAAGATCCGTATCATCACGGATAACGACAAAGTTTTTGACAAAGGTTCCGATATAGAGACATTGAACACTGTCGGAATACCTGTGAAGATAGATAAGACTTCCAATCATATGCACCATAAGTTTGCTACGGTAGATGGAAGAATTTTAATCAATGGCAGTTACAATTGGACACGAAGTGCCTTTGCTTATAATAATGAAAATGTTGTTATTTCGGACAATGCGAGTACTATAGAAGCCTTTAACAAAGAGTTTGAGAGGTTGTGGAAGAGTTTCCCTGATTTATAGCCAAGTGTTCAGGAAGGTTTTTCTATAACGAAAATTTTGTGATTTTTAGAAATCCCTTTTAGCTGCACCTTTTCGGCTAAGAGTTTGACCTGTCCCGGCAACAGCTTAGAGATCTGTTCTGATAAAATTATATCTTTTTGGTAGGAGCTGCACAGGGAGCAGATTCTCGCAGTGAGGTTTACATCGTGGCCGATAATGGTAAAGTCTAGCCTGTCTTTAGAACCTATGTTGCCATATTTTACGTTGCCTCTGTGCAATGCAATCCCATGTTGTATTTCGGGAATTCCCTGTTCTTTTTTGCTTCGATTGCTAATTTTAATTTTTTCTAAGGAACGAATCGAGGCAATGACAGCTCTTCTGGCAGTTGTGAGTATTTTTCTTTCTTTGGTAGTTGGGAAAACAGCTAAAATCCCATCGCCCAACAATTTTAAGACTTCCCCACCAAACCCATGGATGATAGAAATCTGTTCCTCATAGTACTCATTCAGCCATTGGATGACTTGTGCAGAGGGGTAGTGGCTGGAAAGGTGTGTGTAACCTCTGATGTCTGAAAACCAAATAATTGCTTCTAGAGATTCTAAATTTCCTCTTTTTATATTTCCATTCAGCACATTTTTTCCTGTTTCACTACCGAGGTAGAGACTGAGAAGTGATTCGATAATTTCCTTTTGCTGGAAGGATGCCCATTTCATAGAAAAGTAAATACACATTCTAGTGAGTTCTTCCACTTGTTCGTCGGATAGACCTTGTGGCCTACTGGAAGCGAAACTCATAAATGCAATCATCTTTCCTTCATGCGGTAAGGGAAGGAGGAAGTATTCTGTCATATTTGCTTTGCGTAGGTCCCCGATTATAGGGAAAGGGTTTTCATTGTTGTTCCAGATTTGGATGCGGATGGATTTTTGTGTTTTCAAAGCAATGGGAATGGGGCTATTCTTAAAGCCTTTGTCGACTTCTACGCCTAGTCCAAAAAGAACGTGTTGGATTTGCGCGTTCTCATAGATATATTCTTTCTTGCGTAACAACGCTGGATTTATGTTTCTTGCGGGTTCTCCTGAGAAATCTTGGTGTAAGTAAGAAAATACCTGTGCTTCTACTTCAGGATGTAGGGGTCTGCTGCCCAGGGTAACTCTTTTGATATGGAAGTCATGCTGGTTTAAAAATTCAATAAATTGGTAGAAAAAATCGTGTGGAGAAAGAGAGGTTTGGGAAATTGTTTCGAACCAATTGTGGAAACTAGCATTTTTCATTTGATTTCCAGCTTATCGGGAATTCAGAAATGTGTCTATTCTTAAAATACTATCTCAATTAGGTGGTTTGGCATGTTGTTTGCTCTCAATCCTAGCATGACTCTATTGTTTTTGAGTGAAAAGGAACATGCAAAACCCTTTGCAGCTTTGTTTACATCTGCTAGCAAGATAACAGAATGATCCATTCTTACCCTTTTTTTATTTTGACGTTAGATAAAGCTGCTTACTATGACTTTTTTTGTTAGGTCCAAGTTCATTTTACATTTGATGGATGGGGACGGGGATAGGGATCAACTGCATCATAGGTTGTGTAAGGTTCTATGTACCATTTTTGGTTTAGTTGATCGTTGCAAGTCCATTGGTGTATGTCTCCTCCATTTTCAGTCGAAAAATTTTCAACCTCTAAGCATTTTCCAGAATGCTTGATTTTGAATCGCAAGAATCTTCCAAATCCTTCAGCTTTGAATAGTTGATTCTTGCCACCATTACAATCCGATTGCTGTATTGTTGCTCCATTATTAAACATTCCATCTGGCTGCACTTCAAGACATTTCCCGGACAAATAGGACTTTAATAAAAAGTATCCGTCCTTTTTGGCAACGGTACTGAATAATTGCCCTCCAACGGGAGCGCCTCTGAGTATTGTCCATTGGTAAATATTTTGACCATTTTGGTGAGCTCCACCGTTATAAATGGCTTTGCCACTGTGAGCTGAGATGATTCTAAAATAATGTTTATTCGGTATTGTAGGGATGCCAGTGCTAACCGTGGTTTGACCTTTCTGCCATACCTGTACTTCTGCTAATGATAAATATTCACTTCTTCCAATGATTTGTATTTTAACTTTCCTTACATTATTAGCTGGTAGTAAAACAATTTCTGGCACGTTTTTATAGTCTTTTGAAGTTATTACACTTCCTGCACTATTTAAGTAAGATACACGAATGTCTCTGAGTCTTTCAGCACAGCAGTCGGTACGATTTGATATAGTTACCCCTTGTACTGCATAATCTGCCCCTAAATCGACCATCCACCATGGTTGGTAATCTAGATTTGTATGAGTTATAGACTTGCCGTGTCCAGCATGTCCATCGGTGTTGCCATCTATCGCTTTGCTTGCAAAACCATCGTGAAAGAGACTGGACTGTGTGGCAGTTTTACCCATTGCTACATTTGTTAGAGGTAGACTATGGACTTTGTCGACAGCAACAGCGTAACCAAAAACGAAGCCACGTGTATATCCTTCGCAATTCGAGGATTGAGATACAAAGTGATCGCCAGCCATACAACGATGAAGTGGTACGTGTCTGCCATCATTAGGATCTTTTTGTAGCAGATACCCGAGCCTACCTTCCTTTATTTGTCCCTCACAATTGGGGTCGTGGCTGACAAAATGGTCTCCCCAGGTTGCCAAACATCTGTACAGAGCTCTTGAAGAAGGTTCTCGATTTCTGTAGTAATACCAACTGCCCTCAGTTCCAAATCCACTTTCACCAGGGATATGAGATGCCATATGGTCTCTACCATTGAAGAGTCGATAGACTCTCGTATAAGTAGATGTATCAACTCTTGAAGCATTGACAGAAAGATTGCTTGCAGTACTGTCAGAAGAACCGACACTTCCCCCTGTGGCTAATTTCTCTAAAGCCAATGTAGCTTCCTTCGATAAATTGTTTTGGTTATTTCCATTTACACAATTCATAAGCATAAGACCGGTTAAGAAAGATGTTATAAACTTCTGAAATTTATTTATTTTCATTGTTTGTTTCCTTTTGTTAAGATGCACCCACTATAGCATAGAACGAATGAGTGGACAATGATGATTCGTGACAAAAGCTTGTGGATTCGTGACAAAGCAAAAAAAGTTAAATGTGGAAAGCTTTTGGTTGATTTATGGAATTATACAAGAGTGATATGGTTTATTGTATAGAGAAAAAGATATAGTTGGTGAAGTGGTAATACTAGTAACTGATAGTCGGTAGATTTTAATAGATTCCAATCAATGGGAGTGTGTTTATTTTTCCTTTTCTACGAATGTTTTTTTATAACCTAAAAATCTTACAGCGTATAATTTTAAATCATACGCTGTAAGAGAAAATTGTTAAATTAGTGACACATTGTTTTACTCGTTTATTGAGTTTGGACACTGTGCGGGGCGAATCTTTTATTCATTAAGGTTGCTCTTCTACATAGTAACCTTGGCTTACGTCATCCATATTCATATAATGGTCAGCTTCCCGGCGCGCTAATTCTTCTAAGTCAAGTGTTAGATTTAGGATTTCAGCATTGTTTGCAAGTACACTATTCGCACCAGCGGCTAGTGAACCTGTTAACCTTTGTATATCGGCCGCGCTATAGTCGGTAGGATAGTTATCTCTTAATGCAAACCTTATGGCTTCTACCAACTCATTAATTGACCTTAATGTATTATAGTAACGACTGAGATCCCTAGCTGATAGTACAGTATTTGCTGTCATATTGAATCCACTGAAAATTAGTGCTTGATGTTCTAAGGCAACGAATAGTTGGTTTGCCCTTCCCAACTGAAAAGCCCCCTGCCGCCTTCCATTTCGTTGAAAGAGATCTCTTAGTGCAGCTACCGCATCACTAATAGTACGAGCCGATTCATTATAATGAGTGACATCTTGATTATTCACTAGAAATCCATTTGCAACGGCTTGATGATGGTCTTGTGGGAATTGTTGACGTAATTGATTGTGTAATTCCATGAGAGCTGCTTCACTATAATTGGTTTCATTCGTTAAATGGTGCATTAATTGATTCGCGTGAACGATCACTTGCTGTTCACCAACCTCTCCCCGAGTGGATGCTTCTAATAGCGCAGCATGCTCATTCAAATGCTGCTGCACAACTTGAGCAACCTCGTAATTTTGACTTTGTATATCATTGATAGCAACTATGATACCAGCTAGTATCCCTATAGTTTCTGCACTTGATATCAAGTATCGGAGAGTAGCTCTAAGCCTTGCGGTTACTTGAGCTGGCCTACTCAATGGGTAGGCATCGAAAACTCTGTTGAATCTATTGCGAGTAATACTTTTCTTCCATACCTGTACTTCTGCTAATGACAAATATTCACTTCTTCCAATGATTTGTATTTTAACTTTCCTTACATTATTAGCTTTTAGTAAAATAATTTCTGGCACGTTTTTATAGTCTTTTGAAGTTATTACACTTCCCGCACTATTTAAGTAAGATATACGAATGTCTCTGAGTCTTTCACTACAGCAGTCAATACGATTTGATATAGTTACCCCTTCTACTGCATGATCTGCCCTTAAATCTACCATCCACCATGGTTGGTAATCTAGATTTGTATGAGTTACAGAATTGCCGTATCCAGCATGTCCATCGGTGTTGCCGTCTACCGCTTTGCTCGCAAAGCCATTGTGAAAGAGACTGGACTGTGTGGCAGTCTTTCCTTTTGCCACATTTACCATAGGTTCATCTGAAATTTTGTTGACAGCAACAGCGTAGCCAAAAAGGAAGCCACGTGTATATCCTTCGCAATTAGCGGTTTGAGATACAAAATGATCGCCAGCCATACAACGATGAAGTGGTACGTGTCTGCCATCATTAGGGTCTTTTTGTAGCAGATACCCGAGCCTACCTTCCTTTATTTGTCCCTCACAATTGGGGTCGTGGCTGACAAAATGGTCTCCCCAGGTTGCCAAACATCTGTACAGAGCTCTTGA